>DATAKV010000218.1:0-2027 GCA_036261375.1 Anaerolineales bacterium | reverse complement strand
ATTGTCTTATTCTGGGCGATGGCACTTTCGAGCCGCGCAGGGTCGATTGTCATCCCGGCACTGGTACTTCTTTTGATAAGCAGCGTTCTGGTCTGGGAACGTCCCATCTCGGATGGGTATTGGATCGTGATTGGACTGGCGGGCTTATCCCTCTGGGTCGTGAGAGGACTCAGAGATACGTCAACTGCTCACGACTCTCTTTATCGCTTTCCATGATCTTCGGCAGGATCAGCTCACCCCGGATCACCACCAGTCCCGGACGATTCTCTGCCATCCAGGCGATATACGCCGCGGCCAGGGCATCCAGCTGCCTGATAGAATAAATCGTCTCTGCCGGGAGAATTCCCTGTAGCAGCTTGTGGCGGGTAATCTCCTCGTAATAATCCATGGGGTCGCTGAGCTGCAGGCCCTCTTCGTAGAGGATCAATGCCCTCTGGATCCGGCCATCGATCGTCCGCCGAGGCAGCAGCTTTGGTTGAAGGGCACGGAAACAATCCTCGGTCCGGGTCTCACACCACTGGAGCTCGCCATCCCCTTGTGCAAATGGCTTGAATCCTGCCTGGTCGAGCTTTTTTCTGAGGTCCGTATGGATATCCATCCCTGCCCGGGCGGTCGGGACATGAAGTGCGAGGGTCACCCGCTCATACTCTTTTAGAAGGGATAGCACCTCGTCGATACCCCCCGTTCGCATGGCAAGGACATCCAACCCATCGCCCAGCACGGCAACCGTAAACGGTTTGCGCCCGGTGGAAATATCGACACCTGCAAATATAGGCTGATCGGATACCATAGTAATATTCCTTCAGGTTGGAAGTTCAATATCAGTGTAGCCGAAAAAGGACTGTAATGCAACAAACACAACGCCAAATCCTCTATTCAATTCTCCTGCTGGCAGGCGCCGCCTGGATTTTGTTCAGCGCGGACCGCACAGGTACATCCACGTCCGGCCTGATCCCCGCGCCTCAAAAGGGATTCCTGGCTCCGGATTTCGCGCTCAAAACACCGGCCGGGGACAGCGTTAAGCTCTCCGACCTGCGCGGGCAGGCAGTGCTGCTCAACCTATGGGCCACCTGGTGCCCACCCTGCCGGGCGGAGATGCAGACCATCGAAGAGGTCTACAACGAATACAACGAGCAGGGATTCACCGTCCTGGCCGTGAACATGACCTACCAGGACGACCCGCTTGAGATCATGCCCTTCGTGGAGAGCCAGGGACTTACCTATCCCATTCTGCTCGACGAAACCGGGGATATGGCGAGAGCCTACCAGCTGAAGTCCCTTCCATCCTCTTACTTTATCGATCGTGACGGCATGATCAACGAGGTCGTCATCGGCGGCCCGATGGCGGAAGCCCTGCTCCGCACGCGTATCGAGGATATTTTGAAGTAAACCATTATGATCGACCTCTTTCGTTCCATCTTCGCCCCACCCCGCCACCTGATTCTCATGCTTGCCGCGCTGTGGGTCGGCCTGGCACTCGCCGAGAAACGTGTCGAGCGGCATAATCTCACGAAAGAGGTACTCAATACTTTTGTCTATTACGGCATCCTTGGTTATATCCTGGGCGGACGCCTGCTCTTCGTACTGGGCAATCTCCCGGCATTCAGCGACAATCCGCTCAATATTTTCTCCCTGAATATCGATCTGTTTGATCCGGCCGGCGCGCTGGCGACAGCTGTGATCGTCGGCTTTGCATATGGACAGCGGCAGAAACTGTCTCTTTGGTCCACGCTCGATGCGCTGACACCCTCTTTCGGGATTCTGGCGATTGGCCTTTCCCTCGCCCACCTTGCTGCAGGGACCGCCTTTGGCAGCCCGACTGAGGTTCCCTGGGGAATCGAGCTGTGGAATGCCACCCGCCATCCCACCCAGGTCTATGAACTGATTGCCGGTATCCTCATTTTTGCCTTCATCTGGTTCCGTAACCCAGGCACACCCCCCGGTTCCGATTTCCTCTGGCTCACTTCGCTTACCGCCGGGGCGCATCTCTTCCTGGAAGCCTTCCGCGGTGACAGCACGCTTGTTTT
>DATAKV010000103.1:0-4635 GCA_036261375.1 Anaerolineales bacterium | reverse complement strand
ACAGCCCCTGCCGCTTGGTCTCGCGGATCTGACGCAGTCCCTTGCGAACCAGGTAGCGGTTCTCGCCAACGAGGGGCGCCAGGTCGGCGACGGTACCCAGCGCGACCAGGTCGAGCAGGTCCGCCAGGTTGATCGGCGTGGAGGGTCCACTCGATTTCTTGAGCAGGGCCTCGGCGATCTTGAAGGCGATGCCCACGCCGGCCAGGTATTTATCGGGATACACATCGCCGTGCTGTTTGGGGTTAACAACGGCAAAGGAGGCGGGAAGGTTTTCTCCGTCCGGGTGATGGTGGTCGCTGATGATGAGGTCCAGGCCGATGGATTGGGCATGAAGCGCCTCGATCGGGGAGCGGATGCCGCAATCCACCGTGATGACGAGCCTGACACCTTCTGATTTGAGCGTATCCAGCGCATCGGTATTGAGGCCGTAGCCCTCGTCGAAGCGGTTCGGAATGTAGTGGCGGGCATTGGCTCCAAACCCCCTGAGGGCATCCACGAGAAGCGCTGTGGCGGTCACACCGTCCACGTCGTAATCGCCGTAGACCGCGATCAGTTCATTGTGCCGGATCGCATGCTGGATGCGGTCCACTGTAGCCTCCATGCCGGTCATCTGGAATGGATCGGTATTGAAGCTCGGCATGGCCCTCATGAAGGCGCGCGCCTCCTCGTAATCGGCCAGTCCACGGTTGAACAGGATCTGTTTGAGGATGGGAGGAAATCTGACGAGCGCTTCTTCTGCTTGCGGAGTAATGGGTGAGTTAATCACCCAGCGTTTCTTGTGCATAGGTTGGTTTGTCCGTTGTATTTGTAAAATCACAATTTTGAAAGTCAGCACACAGTATAAACGGTTATCGGATATGCGGGCAAGTGTATAATATTTATGGAGGCGTTATGTACATTCTCAGGCCTGATGAACGGACCATGCCTGTCATGCTGTACACGAAGGAGTCGGTCGTGCGCGGCGAGGTGGTCACCAAGGAAAGCGTTCACCGCGTCAACATCTGGCTGCGTACGGACGGGGTGCCGAAATACATGCACCTGCTTAAGTCTCAGGTTCTGGTGTTCGGGGGAGGACCGGTCAAGGCCCTTTCGTATCCGGAATTGTACTATCCGACAGGGGATCTCATTGCCTTTCATACCCTTCCGCCAACCGACGAGCTGTTGGACTACGACCCGGGTGAACCCAACCGGATGATGGAAGCGGTGCACATTTTGGTGGGCACGTTTGTGATGAAGGGCAATATCCGCATCTCGACCCAAACTGAGGTGGGAGTCAGCCTGGAGATGGCTCGGGTAGCATGGATGTCACTCTATGATGCGGTGATCACCAATTCCTACCTCCCGCAGATGCCGCCACTTCATGTGCCCATGGTGTTGATCAACCCCAGCCACGTAGCTTTTGGAGTCAGCGGACAGGAATAGATCTGGATGGAACTCAATCTCACTACTCCTGCGTTATTATTCCCGGCCATTTCACTCTTACTCCTGGCCTACACAAATCGCTTTTTGACGCTGGCTACCATCATCCGCAATCTATACGACCGCTATCACTCGGTCCCGAATGAGAACCTGCTGGCTCAGATCGGCAACCTGCGCTATCGCATCTACCTCATTCGCAACATGCAGATCTTTGGCGTGCTCAGTCTGTTGTTCTGCGTGATCAGTATGTTCGCGCTGTTCGCGGGCTGGATCTTGGGCGGACAGTGGACATTTGGCTTTGCCCTGATCCTGATGATGATGTCGATGGCGGTCTCGCTCCGTGAGCTGCAGATTTCAGTCGGAGCATTGGACCTGTTACTGTCTGACATGGAAGAACACGAAAAGGTGGGTTGATAATGGTGCAAGAGTGACAGGGTAGGGGTTCATCCGTTATCCATCTTGTAACCAAAACAAAAATCGGGAGATCCAGATATGTCTACTGAACCGTCTGAAAGTGGGAAAGGCCCGAGACTTTTCATTGGTACCTACACGGAGCCGGAGCAGAGTACAAGCGAGGGTGTCTATGTGTATCGTATGGATCCCTCTTCGGGAAAATTAACGCTTGAAACGGTCATAAATGCTCTGACCAATCCCTCCTATCTGGCCGTCCACCCGCAGACCGGATTTGTCTATGCCGTTAATGAATATGGGATGTTCAACGGTCAGTTGGGTGGAAGGGTGACGGCCTTCTCTGTTGACCCCGGTACAGCCGAGGTGAATTTGTTGAATTCACAATCCTCCGGTGGAGAGGATCCCTGTTACATTAGCATCGAGCAGACAGGCCGTTTTGCCCTGGTCGCCAACTACTCCAGTGGAAGTGTCGCTATGCTGCCCATCCAGGCCGATGGCAGTCTGGAGCCTGCATCGCATGTAGCCCAGCATACTGGCAAGAGCATTCATCCCACCCGTCAGGACGGCCCCCACGCACACTGCATTCTGCCCGACCCTACCAACCGTTTTGCCGTTGCCCTGGACCTGGGTATCGATAAACTGAAGGTTTATCGTATGGATGTGGATGCCGGCCGGATTTATGAACACGCGGAAGTCAAGGTAACCGAAAGCTCCGGTCCACGCCATCTCGTGTTCCATCCCAACGGCCGCTATGCCTATGTGGTTTGCGAGCTGAATTCCACCCTGATCGGATTCCTTTATGAGGCCGAGACAGGCACATTCGAGGAGATACAGTCGGTGCGGACCCTCCCCCAGGGATATGAAGGCCAAAATCTACCCGCCGATATACACATCACCCCGGACGGTAAATTCCTGTATGTTTCCAATAGAAAGCATGAGAGTATTGCTATCGTCTCCGTCGATGAAAACACCGGCCAGCTGACGGTTCAGGACCATATTCCCTGCGGTGGCCGCGAGCCGCGCGGCTTTGCCATCGACCCCGGCGGGAAATACATGCTGGTCGCCAACCAGAACTCGAACAACATTGTCACGTTCCTGATCGACCCGGCGAAGGGCCAACTCTCCAGGACCGGCGATGAGGTGGAAGTGCCTATGCCGGTTTGCATCAAGTTTGCCTGAAAAGCCTTCTAATTTTATTCATACAATCGATTAACAGTTGTTAAATGTTCGCTCCCTACAATTAATTGTCGGGAAGTCTACTTTTGGATTCGCCGTAGGCAAGCCCACGACCCCATTTATCGTTATTTTCTTGGAGGCAGTATGGATCTCAATAAATATACACAGAAATCGCAGGAAGCGATTCTCCACTCACAACAAATTGCACAGGACTACAACCACCAGGCCATCGAGCCTGCCCACCTGCTTTTAGCGCTGCTGCGGCAGGAGGAGGGAGTTGTTCCGGCTATCGTGAGCAAAGTGGCGGGAAGCGTCCAGTCGCTGCGTAATGAGCTTACCCAGGAACTGGAACGCCGGCCTAAGATCCACGGCGCGAACACTGACGTTGGACTGGCTCAGCCCACTTCAGACGTGTTCCGAAGTGCGGAGCGCTATGCCAAAGGCATGCAAGATGATTATGTTTCGACCGAGCATATCCTGCTCGGCCTGACGGATTCCATTGAAGGGAAACGACTTGCTTCCTTTGGCCTGACCAAGGATGCGATCCTCACCGCCCTCAAGTCCGTGCGTGGATCCCAGCGAGTTACCTCCCAGGATCCCGAGTCCACCTACCAATCTCTGGAAAAGTACGGTCGTGACCTGACCGGCATGGCGCGTCAGGGCAAGCTGGATCCGGTCATCGGGCGGGATGAAGAGATTCGCCGGGTGGTGCAGATCCTGAGCCGGCGTACTAAAAATAATCCTGCCTTGATCGGTGAGCCGGGTGTTGGTAAGACCGCTATCGTCGAAGGACTGGCACAGCGTATCATCAACGGGGATGTGCCTGAAGGCTTGAAAAAGAAGCGCCTGGTCCAGCTGGATATGGGCGCATTGATCGCCGGCGCCAAATACCGTGGCGAGTTCGAGGAACGTTTGAAAGCGGTCCTCAAGGAGATCACCGAATCGGAAGGGGAAATCCTGTTGTTCGTGGACGAAATGCACACGGTTGTCGGCGCGGGCAAGGCCGAGGGCGCCATGGACGCCGGCAATATGCTCAAGCCGATGCTGGCGCGCGGCGAGCTGCACCTGATCGGCGCGACCACCCTGGACGAGTACCGTCAGAATATCGAAAAGGACCCTGCCCTCGAGCGGCGCTTCCAGCCGGTACTGGTGGAGGAGCCGACCGTTGAGGATACTATCTCGATTCTGCGCGGCCTCAAGGGACGTTATGAAGTCCACCATGGGGTGCGAATCACCGATGCGGCCGTGATCGCCGCAGCGACCCTTTCCCACCGTTATATCTCTGACCGGCAGCTGCCGGATAAAGCCATCGACCTGATCGACGAAGCCGCGGCCCGCCTGCGCACGGAGATCGACTCCAAACCGCAGGCACTCGATATCGTGGACAGGCAGGTCATGCAGCTGGAGATCGAGCGCGAAGCCCTGAAGAAGGAAAAGGATAAAGCATCCAAAGACCGCCTGGCCAAGATCGAGCAGGACCTGGCTGACCTGCGCGAGCAGTCCAAGGCGCTGTCGGCGCGCTGGCAGACTGAGAAACAGGCTATCTCTGAATTGCGTGAATTGAAGGAGAAGCTGGAACAGACCCATCTGGATATCGAGCGCGCCGAGCGCGAGTCCAATCTCGAAAAA
>DATAKV010000202.1:0-4388 GCA_036261375.1 Anaerolineales bacterium | reverse complement strand
GGCCCTACCATCGGCGGGTTCCTGGCCAATATCAATTTCTTTTACCTGTTCCTGATCGACGCGGTCATCAGCTGTATCGTGGCCGCCATCATCTTCCGGGTTATCCCCGAGACAAAACCCGAGCCGCACGCCCATGCCGAGAGCGAGACCCTCCTGCAGACCGTCGCAGGCTACCGCATTGTCTTCCGGGATCTTGCCTACATGGCTTTCATGCTGGCGGGCATGCTGATGCTGGTCGTCTACCAGCAGATGTACGGTACCCTCTCGGTCTACCTGCGCGACAACCACGGGATCAGTCCCAGCGGCTATGGGTTCCTGATGACCACGAGCGCTATTACAGTGATCATCTTCCAATTCTGGGTCACGCGGGTCATCAAGCACCGTCCGCCATTTCTAATGATGGCGGTGGGCACGTTCTTCTATATGATCGGCTTCACCCTGTTCGGGATGGTGGCGGCCTATTCCCTGTTTGCCCTGAATATTGTGATCATCACCATCGGCGAGATGGTCGTCATGCCCACCAGCCAGGCTCTGGCCGCCAATTTTGCTCCGAGTGCGATGCGCGGCCGCTATATGGCCATCTTCGGCCTATCGTGGGCGATCCCTTCGACGGTCGGCCCCGGCGCGGCCGGCTACATCCTGGACAATTACAACCCGGACCTGCTCTGGTACATCGGCGGGGCGATCTGCGCCCTGTCGGTGCTGGCATATTACGCCCTGCATCTGCGGCTCGGGACGAAGCCTCAATTTGCTCCCGCTCAACACGAGACCGCGCCTATGGGAGCGACTACCGACTAAACAAACGTCCCGCCTTTCGGCGGGACATTTGTTTTGGGCTGTTCAGAATTAGTGGTGATGCCCGTCCTGGTGGACGTGGCCGTGCTCGAGCTCTTCGGCGGTCGGCTCGCGCAGTCCCACCACCTTGATATTGAAGTGCAGCTCATCCCCGGCCAGCGGATGATTAAAGTTTAGTGTTACATTGTTCCCCTCGATGCCGTCCACGCGCGCATAGCGGGATTGGCCGGAGTCATCCCTCACGGTAAGCTCCAGACCCTCTTCGAGGGGCATATCCTGGGGAAACTGGTCGCGCGGCACTTCCATGAACGCCTGGTCGTCGAATTCGCCATAGGCGTCCGCAGGCTGAATCGTGACATCCTTGCTGTCGCCTACCTTCATACCGATCATTTCCCGTTCCAGACCCGTGATGATATTGCCGTGACCTGCCAGAAACTGCAATGGATCCTGTCCCTCGGAAGAGTCGATCTTCTCGCCGTCCACATGCAATGTATATTCCATTGAAACCACTACATCATTTTGAACCGAATCTTTAGTCATTTGCTGTCCTTTCGACCTGCCGGCCTGGGATTAAACACGATAGGGCCGGGTGGTTTTCCCATTGTAACCGCTTTTTCTGGCGTGAATTCTTTGAGGAATATATGAAACAAAACGAGACTTTATCCGTCTTGAAAAAGAAGATATATCCACCAGTAATTGACATATATGGAAACGGGAGTAAAATCCGCCAATACAATCGACTTCCCAGCCAGATAATTTAGATACAACCTCGTGCTAAACGTTGACTTGCGTAGAAGTCAACGTTTTCAAATTCGTTCAACACAAAGAGGAGAGTGTGTATGAATAAGGCATTCAGGTATCTTCTTACCGCTGTTGTCGTGTTGACCCTCGTTCTTGGGTCGACAGCAATGGCCCCGGCCGCACGTTCAGATGCATCCATTCATCTGAAGGGCGGCTCTTTTATTCCGGCGCAGGCACAGGGTACGCAGGGCAGTCAGAAATATTTCGTTGTCCAGTTTACGGGGCCGGTCGACCAGGCCTGGAAGGACGCGGTCAGTGCGGAAGGCGCGGAGATCCTGGATTACATGCCGGATTTCGCCTTCAAGGTCCGCATGAATCCGGCCATCGCCAGCCGCGTGGCACAGCAGAGTTTCGTCAGCGCGGTGGTCCCCTTCCAGGCGCAGTTCAAGTTCGGGACCGACCTGAGGCGCGATGGTGAAGTGAACGTATACCGCATCCGCATCGAGCGCGGCTCCGATTTCGGACTCGTCCGCTCGCTGGTCGCCCGCACCGGGGCAGAGATCCTGGGATTTGAGGCAGATATCCTGATCGTCGCCGCTAACGGCTCGCTCGTGGATGCCATCGCCGAAGTGGACGATGTGGCCTCCATCAGCAATTTCTATCTCAATGAAAAATTAAGCAGGGATGAAGCTCCCGCCCTGAATGACAAGGCCCAGGATATCATCGGCGCATCCGCCGCGCAATCGCTCGGCTATAACGGCTCCAGCCAGATCGCAGCGGTGTCAGATACGGGTCTGGGCGGCGGGACAGCAAGCACGGCTCATACAGACATCCCCTCCAGCCGCGTAGTGGCCGTCTATAACTGGCCCGGTGCGTCCGGCGGGTGTTTCCAGTCCATCAGCAATGACGGAGCGATCGACGTGGATTCCGGCCATGGCACACATACGGCCGGTTCCGTGCTGAGCGATGGGGGAACGGGTGGCATTGGCGAAGGGGTCGCGCCGGCGGCGCGGCTGGTCTTCCAGGCCACCGAGAACTGGGCCACCATCACCAACTTCTGTCAGTTGTTCGGCGGCTGGCCGTCGAACGGCTACTTCCTGACCGGTCTGCCGGCCGATCTGCGGACGATGTACCAGCAGGCCTACGACGCGGGCGCACGCATCCACTCCAACTCGTGGGGATCGTCCCTGGCCGGTGATTACACCGTGGACAGCGCCAACACCGATTCGTTCGTCTGGACGAACCGCGACATGGTCATCACTTTCTCCGCGGGCAACTCCGGCGTCGATGCCAACGCCAACGGAGTGGTCGACAATGATTCGATAGGTTCGCCCGCTACGGCAAAAAATGTGATCACGGTTGGCGCCAGCGAAAATGTACGCTCAGACAACTGGGCCTGCGACACAGGCTTAACCTACACATCACAGGATGCATACCAATCCGGGCAGACCTGTAGCAGCATGGGCGGCAACCAGGCCAATTACCTTGGCACCTGGGGCCAGCGCTATGGCAGCAGCTTCCCGGCCCAGCCTCTCTCGGGCGACCTGACGGCTGGCAATGCCCAGCAGATGGCCGCCTGGTCCAGCCGCGGGCCCACGGACGATGGCCGCATCAAACCGGATGTGGTCGCGCCCGGCACCTGGATCCTGTCCGCTTATTCCAATCTATATCAGGAAGGCTACGGCGACCCGGTCAACCCGCAGAACGGCATCCACCAGTGGGACGGCTGGGGCATGCCTTATAACGCGGACTACAAATATATGGGCGGCACATCCATGTCCAACCCAATTGCTGCAGGCGGTGTGACCGTCATCAGAGACTATTACAACAAGGCCCACGGCCTCAACGCCTCGGCGGCGCTCGTCAAGGCCACACTGATCAACTCGGCGGTCGATCTCCTGGATGAGAACAATGACGGCGCCAACGACAATGACTTCCCGATCCCGAACGTCCACGAAGGCTGGGGGTTGATCAATCTGGCCGGCGCCACAGACGGCACGGTCCAGTATGTGGAAGAGGGAACCGGCCTCGCTACAGGCGGATCGCAGGCCTTCAGCGTTACCTCCACCGGCGGCCCACTGAAGATCACGCTCGTCTGGTCAGACTATCCATCCACCGACACGGCCTCCGTGAACCTGGTCAACGACCTGGACGTAGTGGTCACCGGCCCAAGCGGCACCTACCGCGGAAACGTTTTCTCAAATGGCTGGAGCACGACCGGCGGCACAGCAGACCGGCGCAACAACGTGGAGAATGTCTATATTCAGAACCCGGCGGCCGGTACGTATACAGTCACGGTCAGCGGCTTCAACGTTCCAAATGGTCCGCAAAGGTTCGCTCTTGCCGTGGACGGCGGCTCATTTGGCACTGGCCCGACGGCAACACCCACCAACACGCCGACAGCAGGCCCAACCAATACGCCGACGAATACACCAACACCGACCAGCACGCCGGCTCCGTCCACCAGCACAGGATTCCTCTCACCTTCGGCCCAGGCTCCGCAGTCCTCCGGTGCAGGCGATAACAACGGCTACGAGAGCAACCCTGCCAATGCGTTCGCGAACGATGGCGCCTTCGCCACCGACCTGAACAGCGGCACGAACAATAATCAGTCATGCACAAATACAGGCAAGGATAAACACCACTTCTACAACTTCAACGTCAGCCTGCCGTCTGCAGCAGTGATCCAGGGCATCCAGGTCCGCCTCGACGCACGCGCAGACAGCAACAAGAACAACCCCAAGATCTGCGTCGAGCTCTCCTGGGATGGAGGCGCCACCTGGACGGCGGCCAGGCAGACTCCAAACCTGTCTGCCAGTGAAGCGATTTACACCCTCGGCAGCGCTTCCGAT
>DATAKV010000181.1:0-8413 GCA_036261375.1 Anaerolineales bacterium | reverse complement strand
CCCGTGCCAATCGACATCGCCCGGGTATAAATCGGCCCACCGTTTTGCGCCGCCAGCGAGAGGGCGACCAACCCGATGGAACCGACCAGCAGGGCCGTGGAGAGTGCATTGATCTCCGGCGTCACACCGCGCCGCACCAGGGAATAGATGTACAACGGCATGGTCTGCTCGCGGATGCCCTTGGTGAAAACGGTGATCAGGTAATCGTCCAACGACAGAGTAAAGGCCAGCAGCGCACCGCCAATGATACCCGGCATGAGCAGAGGCAGGGTGACCCTCTGGAAGGTCTGCCACTCATCCGCGCCCAGGTCGGCGGCGGCTTCCTCGAGCGTGCGGTCAAAGTCTGCCATGCGGGCTCGAACGATCACGTAGACAAACGGGATATCGAAGGCAATATGCGAAATCGTGATCGTGTGCAGGCCGGTCGTCGCCCGGATCCCAAACGCATTCTGCAGGAACGGGAACAGGGCCTGGTTAAAGAATAGCAGCAGAGCAATGCCCATCACGATCTCAGGGATGACGATCGGAAGATAGAGGTTGGCATCGAAGGCGGTTCGCATCCTGAAACGGTAACGTTCCATCGCCAGGGCGGTCAGCGTCCCGATAATGGTTGCTACGACCGTGGTGATCAATGCCACCAGCAGACTGTTGCGGGCCGCGTCCAGCAGATCATTGTTTTGCGCCAGGGAGGTATACCATTCGGTTGAAAACCCGGTGAATACTGCCACCGACCGGGTGTTATTAAAGGAAAAGATGATCAGGATCAAGACCGGCAGGTAGATGAATGCAAAGACCAGCAGCGTATTGGTCCCCAGCAGCCAGTTACCGATGCGGGTGGACGTCCGGACCCGCTGGCGGGGATAGGCAGGGAAGGCAGCCGAGCGGGTGCTCACATCGCCCTCCGTGTCTCTTCACTGCCTGAGCGGAAGTAGGCGATCACCCCGATCAGAACCATCAGCATCAGGATCAGCGACATGGCCGATCCGAACGGCCAGTTGCGCGAGACACCGAACTGGCGGTTAATAAGTGTGCCGATCATTTCGATCTTACCGCCGCCCATGATATCGGGCGTGATGAAAGCGCCCACCACCGGGACGAAGACCAGCACGAGCGCCGCGATCACACCCGGCAAGGTCATCGGCAGCATCACCCGCAGGAATGCCTTCCAGGGCGGAGCGCCAAGATCCGAGGCCGCCTCCATCAGCGAATGATCGAACTTTTCGATGGAGGCATACATCGGCAGGATGGCAAAGGGCAGGTAACCGTACACCAGGCCGACGATCACGGCAAATTCGTTAAAGAGCATTTCCAATGGCTGATTGACCAGCCCCAGCCCCATGAGAAACGAGTTCACCAGTCCCTCTGTCGCCAGGACCTGTTTCAGGGCATACGTGCGAACCAGGAAGTTCGACCAAAAAGGGATGATGACCAGAACCATCAGCGCGTCACGCAGGAGCGGCCTCTGCCGGGAGACAAAGTAGGACAATGGGTAGCCCAGGACGATACACCAGAAGGTCACAATCAGGGCGATGCGCACCGAATGCCCGAAGATGCCCACGTAGAGAAGCGGATTGCAGTCCGGGCCTGAAAACTCGGAAGCGCAGGCGTTGAATAACTGCAGGTAGTTCTCAAGCGTGTACACCGGCGGGATGCGGATACTGCCTGCCCGGCCGCGCTCCACAAAACTGATGAACAGGACGATGAGGATCGGCAGGTTGAAAAAGAGCAGGATCCATAACATGCCCGGGCTGATCAACCCAAATAACTGCAAGGCCTTGCTGCGTCGGAAGCGATTGAGCATGAGGTCCGCCTTATTCTGTGAGAAGACGAGGAGATTTGTAGGCGAAGGACACCGAAGCCTCATCCCCGATCTGGACGATCTCGTGGTTGCCGAGCATGATGTTCTGCTCACGCACCCGCACCTTTTGCCCTCCGGCGAAACGCACACCGTAGTGAGTGTCCGTACCGATGTAGATGACATCTTCCACGCGGCCTTTGAGATTGTTCCCCTCGGTGATCTCCGTGTTCAGGCGAAGCTTCTCAGGTCTCACCGCAACGGACACCTGCTGGCCACTGCTAAAGGTTCGGCTCGATTCGACACAGATCGTACCTGTGCCAGTCAGTTCCACTTCCACTTGTGAACCCGTTTGATTCTTCACCATCCCATCAATGAAGTTCGTCTCCCCAATAAAGTCGGCCACATACTTGCTAGCCGGGCGCTCATAAATCTCTTCCGGTTTGCCGATCTGGAGCACAACGCCCTTACTCATGACGGCGATGCGGTCGCTCATGGTGAGCGCCTCCTCCTGGTCGTGGGTCACATAAATAAAGGTAATTCCCACTTCCCTCTGGAGCGTTTTCAGTTCCAGCTGCATTTCCTTGCGCAGTTTCAAGTCCAGGGCGCCCAGAGGCTCGTCGAGCAGGAGCACTTCCGGTTTGTTGACGAGAGCGCGGGCCAGGGCGATCCGCTGCTGCTGTCCACCGGAGAGCTGCTTGGGGCGGCGCATCTCCATGCCCGGCAGTCGGACCATCTCGAGCGCCTGCGACACACGCTTCGAACGCTCGGCGCGCGGCACGCCTTTCATTTCCAGGCCGAAGCCGATATTCTGCTCGACGGTCATATGGGGGAAGAGAGCATACTGCTGAAAGACCGTGTTCACAGGCCTCTGAAAGGCAGGGACCTGGCTCATGTCCCTGCCATGGATGAGGATCTTGCCATCCGTGGGCAGCTCGAAACCGGCGATCATGCGCAGGGATGTCGTCTTGCCGCAGCCCGAGGGACCGAGCAGGGAAAAGAACTCGCCGTCCTTGATCTGCATGGTGACATGGTTGACCGCTGCCAGTATGCCACCTTCCGGCGTGATGAACTGCTTGACTACATCCTGCATTTCAACGGCGAATTCATTCATCTGCTTCTCCTGGCGTGTCGTGTAAGCCTATTGTACTAAACAGACAAAATTTAGCAAGTAGAACTGCAATTATTAAGCCCCTCTACAGAGCTTCGAAGGGCTTAATGATGAAATTCAGTTTAAAGTGTACGCGCTACTTCCTTCACGGCTTCATATACCCGTCCAAGTCCATCGTCGATGATTTCCTGTTCGATAGTCAATGCCGGCTCGATGCGGATGGTGTGCGAACTGGTCAATGTTCCGGCGACCAGCACGCCGCGCTTGAACAGCTCCGCCGCCACCTGATACCCGATCTCCGGGGTGTGAAAATGCTGTCCGATCAAAAGGCCTTTTCCGGTAATATCCTTGTAGACCTGCGGATACTGGGATGCGATATCGCACAGCCTGTTCATGATGTATTCGCCTTTTTGGGCAGCCGCTTCCCACAGCCGATCGCGCAGGGTGATGTTGATCGCGGCAATGGCTGCCGAGCAGGCGAGAGCGCCTCCACCGGTGGTGGTCGTCTGCAGGAACGGGTTGGGATACATGAGATTGTAGAAGATCTCTTCGGTGGAGCAGACTGCGCAAATGGGCATCACACCGCCGCCCAGCGACTTGGCAATGGCAATGATATCCGGCTCCACGTTCCAATGGTCCACGCCCCACAGCGTTCCGGTGCGTCCAAGGCCGGTCTGGACCTCGTCTGCGATCAGTAGTGTGCCGTGCTTCCTTGTCGCTTCCCGGATGCGCGGCCAGAAATCATCCGGTGGGACGATCGCTCCCGCCTCGCCCTGGATCGGCTCCATCAGAACGCCTGCCACGCCGATCCCGATCTTGTCGCAGATCTCGAGCTGGCGTTCCACCGCCTCCGCATCCCCGAACGGGACGTGGTAGACCGGTCCGCCGTACAGGATTCCCAGCGGCTGGCGGAAATCGGCCTTGCCGATCATCGACAGCGCGCCCATGGTCTTGCCATGGAAGCCTTTCACAGCGACGATGAAGGCCGGCTTCTTAGTATACAGCTTAGCAAGCTTGATTGCAGCTTCGATCGCTTCGGTACCACTTGCCGCGAACCAGCTGTACTTTATATTCCCGGGCGTGATATCGGCCAGGATGCGTGCCAGCACGCCGCGCAGGGGATCGATCAGTTCCTGGCTGGGCATGGGCGTATGGTTGGTCAGCTGCGCCTTGACCACTGCTACGACTTCGGGATGCGCCCAACCCAAATCCATCATGCCGAAGCCGCCCAGGAAATCGATGTACTTGCGTCCCAGGACATCTTCGAAAATGGATCCTTTTCCATTCCATTCGGTCGCCGCCCACTGGCCGGCCTCCGTCACCGACTTACGGTACTCCAGCCAGCCGCGGTTGAAATGCTCGGCAAAGTTGTAGGTTGATTCCTGGATGATCCACTTGCCTTCGTCCTCCGGGACAAAGGATTTGTTGATGACGTCGATCCACTTGCTGGAGTACTCCATTGCGTGGTTCAGATCACGAGACATAAGTCCTCCTTAATCATGAAGATACGGCAGGCCCTAAGCCAGGCGACAGGGCCTGCCGGGTGAGACGATCAATCCTGGTATTCTGCGGGTTTCAATTTCCGGAGGGCATCCCGGATGGGGCTGAGGCCCAGGTTATGCAACGGGTTGACGTCGATAATCTTGCCGTCGATATCGGTGATCGGTTTCGGAGCATCCTGTTTCTGGGTCGCCAGAGAAACCGCGACCGTCAGGAACAGAGACATGAAGAAGGCCGGGAAGGAGGCAACGTAGGTCGCATCCCAGAAGGCACAATCCGTGTCACCGGCGCAGACGGCCAGGGTCGAATCGCCGCCTATACCGACATTGCGGGCAATGAGGATGAAAAGCGCCCAGGTGACGAAACCACCCAGACAGCCCGCCACCGCGCCCCATTGGTTGGTCTTCTTCCAGTACATACCCAGGGCAAAGGGCGAGAACAAGCCGACCAGCAGCAGCGACCAGGCAACCACGCCCAGCTCATAGATGACCGCCGCGCTGACCGCGATGATGATACCCACTGCGCCGCTAATGGCTACCATGATGCGCGTCCACCTGACCTCATCCTTCGCTTCCAGCTTCTTGCCAAAGAGCGGGAAGAGGTTCTGGGTTACGACCGAAGCGCCCGCCAGCAGGGAGCTGTCGGCGGTGCTCATCAGGGCCGAGGCCAGTGCAGCCATGAAGATGGCCGTCAGGATCGGCGGCATGTAATCGAGGGCCGCTTTGACGAGGACGCCGTCCGTGTTCTCCAACCCCGGAGCAAGCTGGAACATCATGATGCCAATCAGGGGTGACATGATGCCGAAGAACAGATACAGCGCGCCGGCCATGTACGTTCCCCAGACCGCCGTCGACTCGTTGCGGGCAGACATCGAACGCTGGAACAGGTCCTGGGTGGGGACCGAGCCGAAGCCGATCGCCATCCATGCTGCGATCCAGTACATCCAGCCCATCGAGCCGAAGTAGCCCAGGTAACCCGCGTCTCCGGCCATGTCGGGCAGGAGAGTGAAGGGCTTTGGATTGTAGAGAGTCCCGCCGATGTTCGTCATGGCATCCCATCCACCGACCTGGTTCAACACGAAGGCGAAGATCAGTGCCACGCCGCCGGCCGTGAAGAACATCTGGATGAAGTCCAGCAATGTGTCGGCCAGCATACCGCCGAGCATGGTGTAACCGGTCACCCAGACCGCCACCAGGATCATCCCCACCTCGATCGGCACGGATGGGAACAGGGCGTGGACAATCGTCCCTGCCGCTACCATCTGCGCGCCGGTCCAGACGAAGTAGGTCATGAGCTGCAGGATGGAGGCCAGCAGGGTCATGCTTTTCCCGAACCGGCGCTGGAAGAAGTCCACGACGGTCAGGTAGCGTGCCCGGCGCATGACGCGAGTGAATAAAAAGCCCGAGAGGAACAAACAGGCCGCGGCTCCAAAGGGATCGAAGATCACTCCCTGAAAGCCATACTGGTAGGCCGTGGAGGAGGCACCCATCAACGTCTCCGCCGCGAACCAGGTTGCCATGACCGACGCCCCCACCATGTAGATCGGAAGTTTGCGCCCCGCCACGATGTAGTCGGCGGCATTTGACACCTTCCTCGACGCCCAGATGCCAACACCCATGCGAACGGCGAAAAAGCCTACGATGAATGTGACAATGAGCCAAACGTAGGGATAGCCTTGCAGATCCATGTTACAACGAAGCTCCTTTGCATGTTTCCCGCCCCAGCGGGTCAAATTTTATGCGGGTGCCCTCCCGAGGAACCCGCGTATGACCTAGAACTTCCCTAGAACTTGCGCGTCCAGTCTTTGGGCCAGCGCTCGACGACAACCTTTTTCTGGGTAAAGAACTCGACTGCGTCCATGCCCTGGCCGTGCATGTCGCCGAAGAAGGAGTCCTTCCAGCCACTGAAGGGGAAGAAAGCCATCGGTGCGGCCACCCCGATGTTGATGCCGATGTTGCCCGCTTCGGCCTCATAACGGAACTTGCGCGCCGCCGAGCCGCTGGAGGTGAAGAGACTGGCCTGGTTGCCATACTGCCCGCTGTTGATCAGCTCTATCGCTTCATCTACACTGTCGACGTGCATCAGGCTCAGCACCGGTCCGAAGATCTCGGTCCTGGCGATCTCACTGCCGCGCGGCACGTCCGCCAGGATCGTGGGTCGAACGAAATATCCGCCCTCGTAGCCTTTGATGGATACTCCACGGCCATCCACAGGGACGGCAGCTCCCTCCTGGGCGCCCAACCCGATGAGCTGCTCGACCCGGTTTTTGCTTGCGGCATTGATGAGCGGTCCCATCTGGACACCGGCATCCAGCCCATAACCCACGACCCGGGTCGAAGCCGCGTCACAGATCATCTCTGTGAAGATGTTGCGTGCCTCCCCAACCGTCACCGCGAACGAGACGGCGAGACAGCGCTGCCCGGCACAGCCAAAAGCCGAGTCGGCGATGATCTTGGTCGCCATGTCCATATCGGCATCCGGCAGGACGATGACCGGGTTCTTCGCCCCACCCTGGGCCTGGACTCGCTTGCCGTGGGCTGCAGCCGTGGCGTAGATGTACTTGGCAACATTCGTTGAGCCGACAAAGGTCACAGCCCGAATGGCAGGATGCTCGAGGATGCCATCCACTACTTCCTTTGACCCGTTGATCAGGTTCACAACACCCTTCGGAAAACCGACCTGCTCAATGAGCTTGAAGACGAACTGCATAGTCATTGGCACTTTTTCGGAGGGCTTAATGATGTAGGTATTGCCCGCCGCCAGGGCATATGGCAGGTACCAGAAGGGGATCATGCCGGGAAAGTTGAACGGGGCGATCGTTGCACAAACCCCGATGGGCTGGCGGATCATGATCTCGTCGATCCCCGGGGCAATATCCTCGACGATCTCGCCCTTGCCCATCATGGGCATCCCGCAGGCCACCTCCACGTTCTCGATAGCGCGCACCATCTCGGCTCTGGCTTCTTCAACTGTTTTGCCGCATTCGTCCGTGATGATGCGGGCGATCTCATCCCGGTTGGCACGCAGTAGCTCGCGCAGCTTGAACAGGTACTGCACTCGATCCTGCACCGGGGTTCGCCGCCAGCCCGGAAATGCATCGCTGGCTGCTTGCGCCACCGCATCCACATCCGCTTTGCTGCCCAGCGGCGTCCTGGCGATTACCTGCCCTGTCGCCGGATTGACAACATCCAGGAGCTCACTGGCCGCCGGTTTGATCCATTCGCCGTTTACATAATTCAGAATATCCATAATGACTCCACGATCCATGTCACGTTTAAGGTTGAAGGGTTAATAAGGGGTGAACCTTTAAACCGTCAACTTATCCATCAGCTCCGCCAGACCTTCATCCAGCAGAGTCAAGCCTTCATCCAGCTGGTCCTCCGTGATCACCAGCGGCGGGACGACGAACAGGATATTCTTGAAATTGAAGACATACACGCCATTGGAGATCAGGAAGCTTTTGAGCGGCGCCAGGTCCATCGGCTCTTTCGTTTCGCGGTTTTTGACGAGCTCCAGCGCGGAGAACATGCCGATGTAACGCACGTCCCCAACAGACACGTGCCTGGCTTTCAATACCTCCAGCTGTGTGCCAAGATATTTTCCAACCTTTTTTGCATTTTCAAAAATGCATTCCTCTTCATACGCTTCGATGGTCGCCAGGGCTGCCGCGCATGCCAGCGCATGCCCGTTGTAGGTCAGACCGGCATATAGAACCTTGTCATCGAAAAATCTGGCGATCTTCTCCCGGACGATCACGGCCCCCAGCGGGACATACCCCGACGTAATTCCCTTGGCAGTTGTGATAATATCCGGGACCACGTTCCAGTTGTCCACGGCGAACCATTCGCCGGTGCGGCCCCATCCACTCATCACCTCATCGGAAATCAGCAGAATGCCATATTTATCGCAGATTTCGCGCATACGCGGCCAGTAGTCGTCGGGAGGAATGATCAGGCCGTTCGTGCCGGTCACGCCTTCCAGGACGATGGCCGCGATCTGGTCGGGGC
>DATAKV010000176.1:0-4068 GCA_036261375.1 Anaerolineales bacterium | reverse complement strand
ACCGTGCCATTGGGGATCGCGGTGCACCTGCCGTCCGGGGATATCTACGTTTCACACCAGGGCGTGATCTCCTCTCTGCAGGATCCCGATCACGATGGCCGGGCCGATGGAGAGAAAATCCTTGTGGGGAATCTGCCGTTTGGGAACCACCAAAATGACAATCTGGAGTTCGGCCCGGATGGTTTATTGTATGTAGGTGTGGGCTCAACCTGCGATGCCTGCCAGGACACGAATCCATGGGCGGCGACGATCCTGCGCTTCGACATCGAGACAGGAGAGGGCGAGATTTATGCCACAGGCCTGCGGAATCCCTTCGATATTGCCTTTCATCCACAGACAGGCGAGCTGTTCGCCACCGACAATGGCCGTGACGATCTCGGTATGGATGCCCCGTTCGAAGAGCTGAACCATATCGTCCGGGGAGGCGATTATGGCTATCCCGGCTGCTGGAATGAGCATGATCAACCCGGCTGCGAGGGTGCGATCGCGGCTGTGGCATTCTTCGAATCGCATTCCTCCGCCAATGGAATGGATATATACGGTGGGCAGGACTTTCCCTTCGAGTACCAGGGAAATGTCTTTGTTACCATTTTTGGCTCCTGGCTTAAGCCAAACGTGCAGACAGGGATACAGAGGGTAGTTCTGACACCCCGCGGAGAGTCCTATCATGGCGAAGCAAGTTGGTTCATTCGCTTCCCCGAAGGTGTGATGCCTCTGCCCCTGGCCTTCGGTCCGGACAATGCTCTCTATGTGGGGGATTACATCAACGATGCCATTTACCGTATCAGCTATGGAGCGCCCTGAGGGCAGGTTCAGTCGGATGGCACGTCCGCCATCCGCTCCACTTCCATTTGGGCGCCCAGCTTCTCGAAGATCGAGCGGGCCTCCTCCCATAGCTGTGTGCCGCGCTCCCTGTTCCCCCGTCGCAGCTCATAGCGGGCCCATTCGCGCAGGGTACGGGCGCGCTCCCCTTCGATCTCGGCCTCGGTGAAGATCTCGGCACTTTTAGCAAAGCATTCCTCTGCAGTGTAATCGACCAGTTCGCCCAGGCCCCTTTGCCGCAGACTGACCGGCTTGCCCGTCCCTTCGCTGATCATACCCATCACCCTCCAGGCCGCGCCGATGTTCTCAGGAACACGATCTTCCTGTCCCAGGGCAAGAGCCTGGCGCGCCGAGTAGTAGGCCGATTCGTAGCTGCCGAGACCCAACTGGGCTTCGGCATAATAGTAATACGTGTTGGGCAGGCACCACGACCCTTCCGTCCCTGCCAGCTCGATGGCTTTTCGCAAATCGGCTTCCGCGGCCGCATAATTTTTCAGAGCAACCTGGGCGCCGCCGCGATTGGTCAGGAACACAATCTCTCCGTCCCGGTACCCGACTTCGCGCGCAATTTCCAATGCGCTGTGATAACGCTGGAAGGCTGTCTGATAATCGCCGCGTGCGTCGGCAATGACCCCCAGATTACTGAGAGTATCCATCCCAAGGCGGCGATTGCCGAGATCCTGGAAGACGGTCAGGGCATTTTCCCACTGTTTCTCAGCCTGTTCGTATTGACCTAGAGCATATAGAGACGCTGCCATCAAATTGAGACAGCGCCCCATCTCATCCCGTTCATTCATCGTGGTTGTGATCTCGAGTGCCTGCTGGGCAAGGGCAATGGATTTTTGCGCATCTCCCAAACGGTAGTGTGCCAATCCTTCGATGCGCAGGGCTCTGGCAAGCTCGATCTGCGCCTTGACCTCTTTCGCTGCCTGCTGTGCTTGGACAGAATAACTCAGCGTGGCATTGTGATTGCCGAGATATCCGTAGGATGTAGCAAGCCCCTGCAGGGCGCCCGAAAATTTCACCAGTTCACCGCATTCCTCGGCAAGGTCCATCATTTGTTCATAGATGAGCACGGCTTCCGAATAACGCGCCTGCCAGTTCAAAACTTCTCCGAGCTGTTCGCAGATCTCCATTCGCAGGGAATTAGCATCTGACCCCGATTGCGCGGAAAGGAAAGTGAGCGCTTTTCTATAATAACCAGCAGCGGCAGAAGGGGCATAGGCGTCCTGGGCCCGGCGACCGGCGCGAACGTACCAGTCTACTGCGTTGACCTGCTGGCCGGCTTTTTCATAATGCTCGCCAATCCGACCGGCAAACTCGTTCACACGCTCGCCGCTCAGCCAGATCAATCCCTCCGCGGCCTGGACATGATACACGCGCCGGAGCCGCAGCAGCACGCTTTCATAAGCAACATCGTGCAGGATAGCATGTTTGAATATATATTCAGGCGTTTCGGCAAACGCCGACTCCTCGTGGTTGAAGATCAATTCCTTTTTACGCAGGGAGCCCAGGCTCTCGTTGATGACTACGGTTTGTGTCCTCTGATCCGGGTTGTGCATGTGCTCGACTACGTTCGTCCAAAAAACGCGGCCGACGACCGAAGCCTGCTGGAGGATCTCCCGGTCGTTGGCAGACAGACTGTCGAGACGGGCCTGCAGGAGTCCGGTCAGAGTAGCGGGGACCTTGAGACGGGCGAGCCGGTCCTGGCGGACTGTCCAAATATCGCCCTGGGTGAGGATGACTTCACCCTCGATCAGCACCTTGATCAATTCTTCCACATAAAAAGGACTTCCCTCGGCACGCTTTACGATCAGCTCGGTTAACTCACTGGGTACTTCCGGAACCTTGCGCAGGATCTCGATAATGAGCTGGCGGCAGTCCTGGTCGCTTAATGGGAGCAGGTCCACCCGCAAATGGCGAAGCGGTTCCTGCCCCCATTCCGGACGCTGCTCGAAGAAGGAGGGACGCGTCAAAGCAACGACCAGCAGGGGCAGGTCGCGATGGGTCTGCATTAGATATTCGATCAGGTCCAGCGAGTCACTATCTGACCAGTGGATATCTTCGAGAAAAATGACTCCCGATTGACCCTTAAGAGCCTGGGCGATATATTGACCCAGGTAGTGAAAGGCCAGGTCCCGGATCTGGCGAGCATCGCCCAGGATGCCCTGCAGATGGGGACTGGTGGAGAAATCGAACCCGATCAGGTGGCCGATGAAATGCGCGCACTTTATGGCTTCCTCAGCGCTCATGTATTCGGCCATGCCCTGTTCCAGTTTTTGTCGTGCGGTGGCCGAATTGTCACTGTCCTGGATCTTGAAGGCAGATGCCAGCAGGTCCCGGATCAAGGCATAAGGAACATGCGAGATCTCCAGCGAAGCCCGTCCTTTGTAGATCAATTCAGGCTGGGGATCTTCCTCGAGCCAGTTGGCAAATTCGTACAAAAGCCGCGATTTGCCTGTCCCGGCCTCCGCTACGATACTGACCAGGTGAGTCTGTTTTTCGCGCGTTGCATTTTGGAAGGCGGACTGGATCCTGGCCAGCTCCTTTTCCCGACCGATCGTGCGGGTTTCGATTCCCTCCACCCCGCGTGTCCCGACCCTGAATGCACGCGGCCGGACGGCTTTTGCCACGTACACTTTGACCGGTTCGCTTTTGCCTTTCACCTGGATGGGCTCCAGCGGAGTGACATCGAAGATCCCGCGCACATGCCGGTAAGTGTCATGCGAGATAAGGACTCCCCCCAGGGGGGCGGCGTGTTCTACCCGGCTGGCCAGGTTGACCGTGTCGCCGATGGCGGTATATTCGCGCGTCGTGCCGATCCGGCCGAGCAGCACCGGGCCCGTGTTAATGCCCACCCGCATCTCGATCTTTTGGGCGGCCAGGCGGGCCTGTTCGGAGACCATGCTCTGGAATCCCCGCTTCCACTTTTGGATCTGGTCCTGCAGTTCCAGCCCGGCCCGGATGGCACGCTCGGGGTCATCCTCCCGTGCAACGGGTGCGCCAAACAAGGCCATGACCGCATCGCCGATGTGCTTGTCGATCCGCCCGCCCTGGTCGAGGATCGCCCGGTCCAGGCGGGACCAGAGGTCGTCGATCACCCCCGAGACCTCTTCAGGATCCATCAGCTCTGCCATGGCGGTGAAATTGGACACATCCGCAAACAGGACGGTGACCTGCTTGCGCTGCTGTCTGTCATCGGTGGAGCGTACCTGGAGCTCGAAAAGCTTGTCCCGCAGCACAGCC
>DATAKV010000170.1:0-6733 GCA_036261375.1 Anaerolineales bacterium | reverse complement strand
GCCCTCCGTTGTGTAGCTTGTGGCCATCTCAAACCTGTACAACATACTGGAGGTCGAACTAAGGTTTGCATAGGCGTGTGCGGTCACTGTCTCCAGACTCGCCTCGATCGCAGCAGCCAGGATACCTTCCAAATACTGCCGCCCATGCTCGTAATCAAGAAAAAGCCACGCCGACCCGATGGGGATGCCGGTCGCCAGAACCAGCTGCCTATCCTGAAATCGTTCTGCAAGGGCAATGGCCTTCTCGCCCCAGGCGATGGCTTCGCGGTAGTCATGGCTAAGCATACGCAGACCCGATTGCACTCGGTAAGCGAACGCCAGCTCACGGCTGGGTGGATGCGACTCCAGAAGTTCAATGGACTGGCGTGACGCTTGCTCGGCTTCGGCAGCTCTTCCGAGTCCATTCAATAGAAACGTCATGTTGGCCAGAGTTTCGCCCTGCTTCAGTGCTTGACCCAGTTCGCGCCAAAGCACCAAGGCTTCCCGACGTGCCTTAAGTCCCTCCTCCCGCTGGTCAATCAAATTACACTCGTCGGCATACGCCCCAAGTAATAAGGCGCGGTCCTTGGGAGGTTGGTCAGCCGCAAGGCGGAGTGCCAGGGAATACAGCGCAGCCGCTTCACGATGCGCGCCGGCAGCCGAGTCGCTCTTGGCCGCGGCAGGCGCGAACTCTAGTACGGCTTCGCGGTCGCCAGCGCATTCTGCATGGTGTGCGAGGCGCGCCAGATCGTGACGAGCAGCCGGTGACGCCTTCAAGGCGTCCAAGGTCAGCTGATGCAGCACTTCGCTTCGCGGTGGCGAGAGCGTATCAAGAATGGTTTGGCGGGTCAGTTCATGTCTGAAAGCGATGACATCCCCCAGTGAATGCAGTATGCCTACAGCAATACATTCCTCAACAAAACTGGCTTCTGCCCTGGTTACCTCCGCCAGCAGCCAGGGTTCGATACGCGTCCCAATCACGGCTGCGGCCTGCAAAACAGCTTCCGCGGAGGGAGAGAGACGGGCGACGCGAGCAAGAACTGCATCACGGATCGTCAGGGGAATCTCATCTGTCGGGCGGGAGAGAATTTCTGTAATGTAGAAAGGGTTGCCTCCGGTTTTCCGGTGCAGGCCAGCGACATCGATGGAACGTTCGCCAACAAGCGTCCGTATACTAGCTTCGCTGAGCGGGTTCAATTGAATGTGGCGCGCAGATCGTGATACCGCCAGATCTCCGATCACATGCCGAAGCGGATGCTGAGGGCCAAGCTCATCATCCCGGTAGGTTAACACCAGCAAGGCAGAAGTGCGCGAAATCCGTCTGCCGAGGAAGCGCAGCAAATCTAGTGTGACCTCGTCGGCCCAATGCACATCTTCGAACACAGTGATCGATGCTTGTCTTTGCAATGCCCCGAGCACAACAGGGAAAACAGCGGTACGTTGTCCACCTGAGGCAAGCAACACAGGTAGATCCTCATGCAGTTGGGCTGCCATATCGTACACCGGACCGAACGGGCGTGGAACAAAAAGCGAATCGCAGATTCCCCAATAAACGGGCACTGAAGTCGTGTGGCGGCGTGTAAATACCTCGATCAGGGAACTTTTACCGATTCCCGCCTCACCGCTTATCAAGGCAATCTGGCCGCTTCCTTGGCACACCTGTGCGAAAGCAGACTCCAGTTCGAACAGGTCCTGTTCGCGTTCCAATAATTTCATATCAAACAAAGCGAAAAATTGGATGAATCTCGATTGTGCAACTTCGATGGGAGAACAACACTACAAACTTGATAAGTTATATCATGATTTGGTATAGCTTCGAGGAGCTAAAAAGTCCCATTCCAAAAATGAGGAAGCCCGGCGCGCGATCATAAAAACAGGAGACCCGGGATCAACCAAGCCGATTTACAGCCTGCAATAAAGCCAGCGGTCCAACACCGATCAGAACGAATGATAGACCATGTAAAATCCCTTTCACTAATACAATCGAAGTCTTCTTGCCACATTGATATATCTAAATCGCCAATGAATACCGCTGCAAATAGCATAATCCCAACACTTCTCAAGCAATATATCCCCTGTGGTTGCATTACACAACACAACTATATAGTTTGAAAATAGATGATCATCCCTTCAACAGCTCTTGGATGGTAATTTCCCAACTCAACTCCACTCCTTTCGCCAGCCCCGCCTCCACCACAGCCGGGTCGAGCGCCCATTCGGCGAGCTTTGCATCCAGCCAGCGCTGGTCGTCACCGCTCCAGGCGGGCTGGCTGCGTGCCAGGCCCAGCAACGCCAGCGCCTGGCCGGTCTGCCTTTCGGCGTAGGTAAGAAAGCCAATATACTTTACGGCCGCCACCACCCATGCGAGCGCGCCGAGACGGATCGCCAGCGCCAGTCCTTCACGCAGGCCCGCCCGCGCCCTGGATAACTCACCAAGCTCGATGTCGCACTCCGCCAGATTGAGCAAACACAGAGCGATGGACGATTGCGAGCCGATCTCGCGGGCGAGCGCCATCGACTGGGCAAAGTACTCCCGCGAGGATGCGAAATCCTTCCGTTCACTTGCCACCCAGCCCAGGTTGTTGAGCGCGACCATGGCCCGGAAGCGGTTGCCCGCCGCCGCCGCGCGGGTGTGGGCTTCGCTGAAGAGCCGTTCGGCTTTGTCCCAGTCACCCTGCGCCCCGATCACCAGCCCCAGCCGGGTCAGCGCCAGCAGCTCGCGGGGGCCAGCCCCCAGCACATGCGCCAGCGCCAGGCTTTCCTCCTGCGTCACCCTGGCATCGTCCAGTTTGCCCAGCCGCCAGTAATTAACGCCCAGCGCAGAGAGAGCGTGACACAGGGTCAGGTGATTGCTGCTCGTGCGTGCCAGTGGCACGGCTTCCGTGAGAATTGCCTGCGCGGCCGTATATTCGCCCATGCCGCTCATCATTTCGCCAAAAAACGCCAGCGCGTCGGCGCGGTCGCTATCTGTCGCTGCAGCGGCCTGCGCCTGGTCGATAGCGGTGCGCGCGGCAGAAAAGTCGCCCAGGCGGTAGTGGGCATCCGCCAGCTGCAGGGCCAGCGCCGAACGGGAAGGATCCATGGCAGGAGTCAGCTCCAGCAGGCGCGCCAGATACTCCACGGCCGTGATGAAGGCGCTCACTTCCTGCGCCGCATCCACCGCCTTGCGTAAATATTCGCGCTGCTTGGAGTGGTTGTCACTGCGGTCGTAATGATGGACCAGTGTGTCCAGCAGGGACGATTCGCGAAGCTCCCCCGCCGCGATCTGTTTCTCCAGGTACGCCGCCAGCTGTTCATGCAGCCTGGCGCGCGTGGCGAAGGGGAGACTCTCGTACGTCACTTCATGCGTAAGGATGTGCTTGAACAGATACGCCAGCTCCGGCTCGGATGAGTCCAGGGGGGTGATGTCCATCTCCGCCAGCAGGTCCAGATCGGCCTGCACGCGGGCCGGTTCGCCCAGCTTGGGATAATAGCCCGTCAGCCAGGCGGCACGGAACAAACGACCGACAATACTCGCCACGCGCAGGGTGGTCTTCTCGCGCTCGCTCAGCTGGTCGATGCGGCTGAGGATGAGGGTGTGCAGACTATCGGGCAGCTCGATCTTGTTCAGATCGGCTGGGTCGCGCGGGTCGAGACCGCGGTCGCGCAGAAAGTTGAGCAATTCTTCCAGATAAAACGGATTCCCCTGTGAGCGCGCCATGAGTTTCTCCACCAGCAGCCCAGGCACGGCGTCACTGCGTGCAGGATACAGCTGCGCCAGCTTGGCACGGATGGCCTGCCCGGCTTCGGACGGGTTCAGCTCATGCAATTCGATTTTGGTGAAGGTCGGCAGGGCTTCCAGCCGCGGCACTTCCAGCCGCGCCAGCTGCGGCGGGCGATAGGCCAGCACAAAACAGATGCGGCTGTCACTCAGGGCGCGTGCCAGTTCTTCGAGCAGGTCATGCGAGAGCGCGTCGATCCAGTGCAGGTCCTCGACAACGATCAGGAGCGGCTCATCCAATGCCGCGGCGCGCAGGCAGTCTTCGAACAACGCGGTCAGGGCGCTCTTGCGGTACTGCGGCTCGAGTGTGCGGATAAAGTCGTTATCGGGAATTTCCAGGTCCAGCACGATATTCAGCAGCGGCATGGCCTGCATGCGGGCAGGGGCTCTCTCTTCGATTTCATTTTCCAGGGAACGGATCTGTTTTTTCAACGGGGCAGAGGGGTCTACATCGAAGAACGCCGACCAGACCGTTTTCCAAGCCTGGTAGGGCGTATTGACCGCATCGGACCGGCACGCCCCGCCATAGCCGGCGAAGCCTTTGCTTCGGGCGAGCCGGATCACCTCAGCCACAAGCCGGGACTTGCCCATGCCTGCTTCGGCCACGATGCCAATGATCTGTGCCTGGCCCTGGAGCGCTGCCTCCAGCCTGTCGTCGATCGTCTGCAGTTCATCGATCCGTCCTACCATGGGCAGCGCATACGTCGGCTCCTGCAGGCGGATGGCACGCTGCTGCCGCTCCCCGATCGCGGCAAAGATGGGCAGCGGCTCCGCCTTGCCCTTCAACAGCAGCGGCGGGCGCGGCTGGGAGACAAAATCATCGGCGGTCGCTTTATGCACATGTCCGCTGATCAGGATTTCACCCGCTGCGGCGCTGGACATCAGGCGCGCCGCGAGATTCACTTCATCCCCTAGCGCGGCATAGGTACGGCGTGTCCTGCCGCCGTGGACACCCACGCGCAGGATGCCCTGTGTAATTCCGACCTGGATCTCCAGAGCCGATCCCGAGCGTACTTCCAATGCGATCTTCACCGCCCGGCGTGCATCATCTTCATGTACGCTGAGTGCGCCGAGATTGATATAGGCGTAGCTGCCCTTATCCCCGATCGTAAGATCCATGAGCGTGCCTTCGTAGCGGTCGACAATGGCCTGGGTATGTCTGATGAACGCGTCCAGGTTTGCTTCCGCCGAATCGGAGTCATAGTCGATGCCGCTGAAACGCACGAACACCGCCACACACGGACGGAACTCCGTCAGGAACGATTCCTGGCCAGACCGTTCACGCTCATAGACGGCCCGATGCATCCATACCTGTAGTTCATCCGATGCGGGCGGCGGTGCTGCTGCAGGCAGGTCAGGCATGCTCGATCCGCCTGCGAAATGGGTCAGCACGGCGAAGCGCTCATGCGTTTCATGATCTTCCCGCCATTCTCCAATGACCAATGATTCACCCAGCGCATTAACTGTGGCTTCATCCGTCACCACCTCTCCTCTGGCGGCCAGATGTTCCGCGCTGGAAGTACGGTCAACGGTCCCGCCGGCCAGTACATCGATGCAGCGGATCGCCGGGTCACCCACGATGAAGCGCCGCGTAGGCCCCGAAGCCACAGCCACCTTTAAGGTCAGGGCAGTCGTTGTGCCGTTGGGCAAGAGTATGGCTGTGAATGCCTGCATCACTTCTTGCAGGGCCAGTGCGCAGCGGGCTGCGCGCGGCGCGGCCGGCCCATGACCATCGTCGAACCAGCAGGTCATGGCATCGCCGGCAAAGCTAATGACACTCCCTCCATATCTTTCAACTTTATCAATGAGCGCGGTGTAGACCGTGCTGAGATGCAGGGTCAATTCCTCCGCCCCCCGCCGTGCGCCCAGCGACTCGCGCAAGCCCTCGGTCAATGCCGTGAAACCGGAGATGTCCGCGAAGAGCACAGACCCGTGGGTGCGGTCGGGTAGCGGCTCTCCACGTGCCACGGCACGCAGGCGGTCCTGGGGGAGGTAAGTATGCAGGGTCATTGCAGATGTCTGATGGGTGGACGTGTTGAGGAATTTTACCGTATGGCCAAACATCCATGCTCTGTAAAAATCTGCCCCCTACCCTTAATCGGCAGGGGGCAAAGGCAGGCAAATCGAAATGGCTCAACCGCAGCAATTCCTGTCCGGTCGCTTTGCCGTTGGGCCTCCGGGTCGGCATTCCTTGCAGGCACAACGGTCGCAACGAGCCGTTAATCCTCCTTTCGTGTGACGATTTCTAATTGCTGTATGGTCATTCCGAGCCCGTGCAGCCTGCGCACCAGCCCGACGATGCCCGATTGATCGGTGTGCACGCTTAGCACAGTGGTCTCTTCCATCTATCTGGCCTCATCGAGCAGGATCTCTACCGAGCTGTCGAAGCTTTGCAGCCACTCCACATCGACTCGACCCCGCACCTCGATCCGGTAGTGCGTTGTCGAGTCGAATAAAGGCTGAGCATCATTCATGGTTTCTCTTTGGTTTACAACGCATCCGTTTCGCTATGCGAGTCCAAGGACCAGGCCCAGCATCATAAAGCCGAAATAGAAAGCCTGCCCATAATGGAGGATGATGGGGAACCAGTTGCTGCGGTAATGCTTGCCGGCGAATGCATACAGGAAGCCGGACAGGATATTCCCAGGCAGGCTCCACGGCATGTGGAGATGGTACAGCCCGAAGGCAACGCCGTTCGCGACCCAGTCCCAGCTTCCAAAGACGCCTTTCATCTTAGGCAGCAGGACTCCCCGAAACAGGAATTCTTCGCCCAGGAAGTTGTTGAATACCGACAGGACCAGATAGATCGCCAGCAGGTCCCATGCGCCGATCCAATTCGCCTGTACTTCAGGCGCAAACATGGCGTCCATGCTGCGGCTCTGGGGTTCCGCCAGGAGCGGGAATAGCCTTGTCCATAGATCGTTGAGAGGAGGTGCAAGACCGAGTTCCAGTGCGACGTTCACCAGCATCAGCGGGATGAGCAGCCACCACAAC
>DATAKV010000159.1:0-2607 GCA_036261375.1 Anaerolineales bacterium | reverse complement strand
ACTTCGATACGAACCCGACCATCACACTGGTCTCAGTCACCTCCAATGAGCCCGACAATGCGCCTGGCATGGATGATGGCAACACGACAGACGATATCGTTATCGTGGATGACTTCAATTTCAAGCTGCGCGCCGAGCGCTCGGATACGGGTACAGGCAGAATCTACACCATCACCTACATGGTGACAGATGCCTGCGGGAATTCGACAACACAGTCGGTCACTGTGACCGTCCCGCTCCAGCTAGGAGACTGAACTCTCAATAAATTAAGAATTGAGGCCCGCCAAACGGCGGGCCTCAATTCTTTTAATCACAAGGGCAGAGAGGTTAACTGCCTCAGGCGTTCAAAAACGGTTCGAACTTAATCGACCGGAACCTGTTCCAACTCCACAGCCAGGACGATAAACTGCGTGGATTGGCTGGCCGCGAAGTTGTTATCGCTGACCAGGATCAACGGTAGACGTCCATCCGGGAGTGCCGGCCCAAAAGCCATGCCTTCGATGTTGTCAGGCTCGATTCCCAGATCCTCTTCTACATTCAGGATCAGCCGTTTTGACACAGGCACAAAGGATGCAGGCAGGGAGAAATAGGGCGACACATCTGTTGCTTCCCGTGTCGAGATCTCGTACAGCCAGATGGTGTTCCCCAGGCCTTCTCCTCCTACAGAGAACGAACGCTCCATTGCCAGCATCGTACCAGCGTTATCGAGCGGCAGCAATTCCACGAGTCCGTTGACCCGGAAGGCGTCGGCGGGAATCGGGGTTTCAGCAACCGGATTGACCACATAGACATATTCACTGCCAGGCTGCCCGGAGCTCAGGCGGAATTCCAGGATTCGGGCGAAGCTTTCCTGTCCCACGTTGGCGGCAGAACCATCCTGGACGAGCGCACCTTCCGAAGCGGTAACAAGGGTTTTCTGGTCAGGTGTGACGTTCAGGCTCTCGAAACCCAGGTTGAGACGTACACCCTGCGTGCCTTCGGTATTGGGAAGGAACTTTTCAGGGATATCCAGGGAGCGGGTCTGGCGACCGTTCAGGTTCATCCGGTCGATGAAGGGATCTACAGGAGGAACTCGATTGGCGAATCCTTCAGATGAAAAATACAACTGGCCTTCATGGGCCAGGGTCAGGCCTTCCGGATCGAGAGAACCTGGAGCATACGGTGCGCCGGAGGCATCCAGGATGGGGGTGACCTTCAGGAAAGTAATGTCTCCCGGATCCAGTTGGCCATCGGAGACATCGATATCCAGCGTGTAATAGCGGACCGGATCGATCGTGCCCTGGTCATCTGAAATGGCGTGGTAAACGCCTCGTTTGGGATCGTAGGTGATGCTCGACAGGCCTCCGATTTCCGTGCCCTCAAACTGGGCGCCGGTGGGAATGTTTATTGTGCCGATCAATTCATAGTCGGCAACGGTTACTTGGTACTCTTTGGCTTTGGCAGTGACGGTCTGCACACCAAAGCCAGCGAGGGCCGGAAGCATAAGACAAATAATCAGCAATATCGGTATGACGGGTGAATGCGAACGCGTTGGTAGAGACATTTGGATTCCTCCAAAGCTAACTGGGTCTCCATATCGAAAGACACGGAGACGGTGGATTTTGGGCATTGATGATGGCTGGATTGTTAACGATTGGAATACGAGTTGGAAGCGCAGGCATGGGATTGCCTTATTGCAGTGATCCGATTGTAGCACAAGAGCGGATAGGCTACTTCTCTAAATATACCTGTGGGTTGACGCAGTTCGGCAGGCGCTCGCCTTTCAACCCGGCGATCAAATTCTGCACCGCCATCATCGCCATTTTGTCACGGGTCGCCCGGCTGGCGCTGGCGATGTGCGGGGCGATGATCACATTGTCCAGGGCGTAGAGGGGATGCTCGAGTGGGAGCGGCTCTGGCTCGGTGACATCCAGAGCGGCAGCAAAGATCCGGTGTTGTTTCAACGCTTCATACAAGGCGTCCGGGTCGACGATGGGGCCGCGGGCGGTGTTGATCAGCACAGCTTCAGTCTTCATTTTTGACAGGGCTTCCGCGCCGATCAGATGGCGCGTGTCCGTCGTCAGCGGCACGTGAAGCGAAATGAAGTCTGATTCTTCAAGTAACGTATCGAAGTCGACATGCGTTGCATCGATCCTGCTGTCAGGTATTTTCTCCGATGGGTCAAAGTAGATCACCCGCATATCGAATCCGGCTGCACGCCTGGCCATGGCTTTGCCGATCCTGCCAAACCCCACCAGTCCAAGCGTTGCCCCTTTGATTTCCACGCCGAGCAGGGCCAGAGGGTCCCAGGTTTTCCATTTACCAGCTTTGATATAACGGTCGCCTTCCAGCAGGCGCCTGCCCGCCGCCAGCAAAAGCGTGAAGGCGAAATCAGCCGTCGCATCGGTGAGCACATCGGGCGTGTTGCCCACAGGGATACCTCGGGCCGTGGCGGCCGGCACATCGATGTTGTCGAATCCCACTGCCAGGTTGCTGATCACCTTGAGCTGTTCGCCGGCGGCATCCATAAGTTCGCCGTCCACTCTGTCGGTCAATAATGACAGGAGGCCATCCATGCCCTTTGCATGCCTGAATAACTCCTCCCGGCTCGGTGGCAGCTCCCCCGGC
>DATAKV010000157.1:0-34616 GCA_036261375.1 Anaerolineales bacterium | reverse complement strand
CCAGCTCGAAGCCATGGAGGCCGCCGAACAGGCGGAAAAGGAGCTGGAGCAGGCGAAAGCAGCTCTGGAACAGGTCAGGGCCAGCCGCGGCGATCAGTTCCGTGATCTGGCCGAGGAGAGCACGACCCTGAACCGGGATCTCGAGCGTTACTCCTCCGAGCGCAATGCCGTGATGCAGAACGTGGCGTCTCAAGCCCTGGGGGTGTATGACCAGCTACGCAAACAGCGGCGCGGACTCGCCGTCACAACCATCAGCGATAGTTCCTGCTCGGCATGCGGTACCACACTGACCCCATCCCAGCAGCAGAATGCACGCTCGACAAGCCAACTGTCTTTTTGTCCCTCCTGCGGCCGGATCCTTTATGCAAATTAACTCCACCCTCTTGGTTGAATTGAATGCGCTTTCTGCTTGATCCCCTCTCCTTTGGCGTTGGCTTTATCGTCGGCATCCTGTTCACCTGGCTGCTGAGCCGGATCCGCCCGCTGTGGGGCCAGTGGCGGGCGAACGCCCGGGAACAGCAGCAGACCGCCCAGAACAGGCGCACTTCTGGCCTGGAAGACAACCATCGCCGCCTGACCCTGCGCCGGGCACAGGGGATGCACCTGGCCGCTTCGCTGTTTTCACTGGACGAGATCCTGCAGGAACCCCGCCTTTTAGCTCCGCCGGCGCGGGTGGAACCGGGTGTGATCGGGATCCAAGAAGATATTATTTCTCAGACGCTCCCCTACATGCCTGCCTGGCCGGAGCTGGCTGCAATCTACCGTGCGCCGACATTGGGCCTCTCGCAGGCCGTGGAAGGTGGGTCGAACCTGGTGATCGTCGGAGCAGCGGGCACAGGCAAGACTGTCGCTCTCGCCCACCTCGCCTCGCAAGCCGCCAACCTTCGGGTCCGGTTGGATTCGAACTCGGACCTGGAAGCGGTCCCTTTTTTGTATCATGTCGCCGACCTGCAGCTTCCGTTCGACTCCTCCCGCGACCCGATCAACGTGATCGTGAACATCGCCAGTGAAGATGCGCCGATGTTCGATCTGCGGCGTCTGCCCGGTTTTATCCAACAAACGTTTAAAACGGGGAGAGCCCTGGTGCTCATCGATGGCTATGATGAGCTCGATCCGCAGTCGCAACGTGACGTGGTGGATTGGTTCAAGGCCTTGATCGAGGCCTATCCCAATATACGGATCGTGACCACGGGCTGCGCCAATCAATTAAACGGATTGCTTACCATCGGATTCGATCCCCTGGCTCTGATCGGCTGGGATATTGCCGCGACTACACGGTTTATCCAGCAGTGGGGCGAGCTCTGGTCACGGACGGTTGTGGCAGAGGAGTCTGCCGAAGCGGAATCCAAGCGGGTCGACCCAACCCTCATCAATGCCTGGCTCATGACCGACAACCAGGGGCTCTCTCCCCTGGAATTAACCCTTAAAGTATGGGGCGCTTATGCAGGAGACAGCCTGGGACCGCGCGTCCTCGACGCGATCGCCACCCACGTCCGGCGTCTCGCCCCTGGTGGAACACCGGTGGCCGCGTTGGAATTGCTGGCGATGCAGGTGGTCCTGACCTGCCAGCCCATCTTCGACCCGCGCAAAGCGCGTGCCTGGGTGAAGCAATATGACATTGTCGATGATAAGCCAATCGAAAGTGCGGAGGCTGTCACATTGTCGCCGGATGGCGAGCCCATCCCGTTGACCGACTCGCAAAAGATACGCATCAAGAAATCGCGGGCAAGCGAGGCGGTACCCACTTATGGCCTGCTCAGTAAAATGGTCGACAGCGGACTTTTGGTCCAGCACCCGAACAACCGCATGCGTTTCCTGCATCCGGTCCTGAACGGTTACCTCTCCGGACAGGCGATCGGAGACAACGATGCCGATGCCACTTTATTGGCCCAGCCCGAATGGGATGGAAAAACGCTCTCCCTGCGCTATCTTGCAGCGCGGGGCGACGCATCTACCGTGGCCGATATTCTGCTGAAACAATCGGATATCCCGCTGCATGCCCAGGCCTTTACCGTTTCCCGCTGGCTGCGTGATGCCCCCAGGGAAGCCGCCTGGCGTGGAAAGGTATTTGCTGCACTTCTGACCATTCTTCAGGCGGAAGGCCAGCCGACAGCCCTGCGAAGCCAGGCAATGGCGGCATTCGTTGCCAGCGGCGACCCCGGTGCCGCGACCCTCTTCCGCCAGCTGCTCGGTTCGCGCTCCTTTGAGGTGCTGCCACTTGCCGCGCTCGGCAGCGGCGCCTTACAGGACGCTAAAGCCGTTGGCGCCCTTGAAGAGATTTTGCAGGCACCTGTCGGTGCGGTACGCCGGGCTACCTGTCTCGCCCTGGTGGCGATCGGTACTGAAAAATCGCTCGAGGCTGTTGCCCGTGCCCTCCTGCAGGGCGACGATGAACTGCGCCGGGCCGCCGCCGAAGCCATGGCAAACGATCCCACGGAAGGGCATGCCATGCTCAAGGAAGGCGCCTCCCTGGCAGATATCATGCTGCGCCGCGCCGTCGTTCACGGTCTGGCCCGCATCCATGAGCCCTGGGCGGTCGAGACCCTTCAACGCATGCAGGTGGAGGACGATCAATGGGCGGTCCGCAACCTGGCGAACCAGTATCTGGAACAGAAATCGCACATCGACCCGCGAGTGCCGCACCGCCTCAAGACGCCCTCCGAGTCGCCGTGGCTCATCCAGTTCGCCGGCAAGCAGGGCATGGGCGTGCCGCGCGGCGGACCCGCCACCGATGTACTGCTGAGTGCTTACAAGGTCGGTGACACCGAGGAACGGCTTGCCGCCCTGCCCTATCTTAAACGTGTCGCCAATGAAGGCATTATTGGCGCCCTGTACAACGGTATGTACGGCGAAGATCCCGAAGTGCGCGAGGCATCCTTCTATGCACTCGAGGAGATCGCCGCCAATGGCGTTCCCATTCCCCATCCCAACCAGTTTGGCTTAGGCTGATCATGCTCATCACAAACGCAACCCTCATCACCTGGGAGGCGGAAAACCGCGTCCTAAACAACCAGACTCTTCTCGTCGATAACGAACGCATCAAAGAAACCGGCCCAACCCGCGAGCTTCAGGAAAAATATCCTGAAGAGGAACAACTGGACGCACGTGGACAGTACGTGATGCCCGGCAGCATCTGTGCCCACACGCACTTTTATGGCGCGTATGCCCGCGGCATGGCCATTCCTGGCCCTTCGCCCAAAGACTTCCCGGAAATCCTGCAAAAGCTGTGGTGGCCGCTGGACCGCTCGCTGGATGCCGAGAGCATCGAGTATTCCGTTCTGCCCTGCCTGGTGGATGCGATCAAACACGGGACCACCACATTGATCGATCATCATGCCTCCCCCAATGCGATCGATGGCTCACTGGACATCATCGCCGAAGCGGTCGAATCGTCTGGCTTGCGCGCCGTGCTTTGTTATGAAGTGACCGACCGTGATGGGGAAGAGAAAATGAAAGCGGGGATCCGGGAGAATGTCCGCTTTCTCGACCGTACGAAAAGCCCGCTTCTGGCCGGGACCTTCGGTCTGCACGCCGGGCTGACGCTCTCAGACTCCTCACTTGAGATGTGCCGCGACGCGGTGCCCGAGGGAGTGGGCTTTCACGTCCACACCGCCGAGCACGAATCGGACGAGTATGACAGCCTGGGCAAGACCGGCCTGCGCGTCATCGACCGACTACACAAGTTTGGTATTCTTGGGCCGAAGACCGTTACCGCCCACGGCGTGCACTTTGATGCGGGCGAGATACAGCTCCTGGCCGAGACCGGTACCTGGCTATCGCACCAGCCGCGCTCGAACATGAACAACGGCGTCGGTGTAGCACCGATCGAGTCGATGATGCGGGCGGGCGTCAAGGTCTGCCTGGGCAACGATGGCTTCTCCAACGCCATGTGGGAGGAGTGGAAGGCAGCTTATCTCCTGCACAAAGTCCATCACCGTGACCCGCGCCGGATGAACGGCTATGACGTCCAGCAAATGGCGGCGCACAACAACGCTGCGCTGGCACATGTCTTCTTCCCGGAGACGCCTATCGGGCAGCTGCAGCCCGGCGCGGCGGCAGACCTTATTTTCGTGGACTACCATCCCAACACGCCGCTCACTGCCGGGAACCTTCCCTGGCATATCGTGTTTGGTTTCCAGCCCAGCATGGTCACAACGACGATCGTTGGCGGAAAAGTGCTGATGAAGGACCGTGAACTGCTCACCCTCGACGAACAGGCGATTGGAGCCAAAGCTCGTGAGATCGCTCCGCAGGTCTGGGAACGGTACCAGAACGAAGTTGCGAAAACCCTGGCACAATGAAAATAAACCTCGCGAAGGGCAGGCAAAAAACCATCGCAGGGTTTGTATCTGGAAAAAAGGAGAATGCATGGATAAGGAAACCTTAATGCTGTCCATCGCGGTATTGGGCGGCACTGGCAAGGAAGGCAAGGGTCTGGCTTACCGCTGGGCGAAGGCAGGTTATCAGATCCTGATCGGCTCACGGACGCCGGAGAAGGCCATCCTGGCGGCAGCCGAGATCATCGAGATCATGGAGGGCCAGGGGTCGGTGGTGGGAATGAGCAATGAGGAAGCCGCCAGGATGGCAAATATCGTGGTCCTGACCGTGCCGTATTCTGCACACCGGACAACGCTCGAAAATATAAAGGATGCGCTGAAAGGCAAATTGTTCATCGATGTGACCGTGCCTCTTGTGCCCCCGAAGGTCAGCAAGGTACAGATGCCCTCGGCCGGCTCGGCTGCCCAGGAGGCAAAGGAGATTCTGGGGGAAGACGTGGACGTGGTGGCGGCTTTTCAGAACATCTCCCACGAGCACCTGCTTGAAGATGGTGATGTGGACTGCGATGTCCTGGTCACCGGCTCGAGTAAGAGCGCCCGCCACGAAGCGTTGAAACTCGTCGAGGCAGCCGGGCTGATCGGCTGGGACGCCGGACCGATCGAGAACTCCGTCGTCGTCGAAGGGTTGACCAGTGTGCTGATCAACATCAATAAACAGTACGGCTCCACTCACGCAGGGATCCGGATCACTGGCGCCGAAAATAAAAAACAGTCCTAGAAAACCAGCAATACTTGGCCGGTTCTTGACTGTGTACAGCTGAAAACGAATGTCCCTGACCCTCACAGCGCTGCAACATATCCCTCTCATCCGCCAGGGTGATGACCTGGCGGATCTTGTTCTCCATTCTATTCAACTGAACAACCTGACCATCGATGATGGCGATATTCTGGTCTTTGCCCAGAAAGTGGTTTCCAAGGCAGAAGGCCGGGCTGTAAATCTGGTGTCGGTCAGCCCATCGCAGCGGGCGATCGAGCTGGGCGAACAAACCGGCAAGGATCCGCGCCTCGTGGAGCTCATCCTGTGTGAAAGCAGTGAAGTCCTGCGCATCCGCACCGGGACCATCATCGTGGAGCATAAGCTTGGTTTCGTCTGCGCTAATGCCGGCATCGACCATTCCAACGTTGCAGGTTTGGGGGATGCGCTCGAGGAGTGGGTCCTGCTCCTGCCTGCGAACCCCGACCACTCCGCAGAAAAATTACGTGACAAAATCCTGTCCAGGACTGGAAAACGGGTCGGCGTTCTGATCATCGACTCACACGGGCGTGCCTGGCGCAATGGGACGGTTGGCGTGGCGATCGGCATGGCCGGCGTACCCGGGTTGGAGGATCTGCGCGGCCGGCCGGACCTGTTCAGCTTTACCCTGCGTATCACCCAGGTCGGCGCGGCGGATGAGCTGGCAGCGGCCGCTTCCCTGGTGATGGGACAGGCCGCGGAGGGCACACCGGTTGTCCACGTGCGCGGGTTCCCCTATCCGCTTCGCGAAGGCTCGCTCAAAGAATTGATCCGTCCGAAAGACCAGGACCTCTTCCGGTAGAAAAATGGGAACCGACTCGGCTTACTGGCGGGCCATGATCGAATTGATCGCATCCACTCCTGTCGTACTCGACCGACCAAGAGGGACTACGCATCCCCGATATGCCGATCTGATCTACCCGCTCGACTATGGATACCTCGAAAAGACATCCGCCGGCGACGGGGATGGCATCGATGTATGGATCGGCTCGAGCGAAGAGAAAACACTAACAGGAATCTTATGCACGTTTGATAAACTCAAGCGCGATGCCGAAACAAAACTCTTGATCGGCTGTACAAAAGAAGATATCGAAACGATACTGGGATTCAACAACGACATGCCCACATTGTTCATCCCCAACCCGATGGTGGAAAATGACCTTTCCGACTGATTTTTCCGATTTGCTTTACGGGGAGAAGAAAGCCCTGCTCTATCTCGCAACACTCATGGCGGACGGATCGCCCCAGGTTACCCCGGTCTGGTTCAGTACGGATGGCGAACACATCCTCGTCAACACCAATGAAGGACGTACCAAGGATAAAAACATGAAAGCGCGTCCCCGGGTGGCTATGACGATTCAGGACCCGGATAATCAGGATCGCTACCTGGGTATGCGCGGTGAAGTTGTTGGATATTCCCGAGAAGGTGCAGATGAGCACATCAACCAGCTCTCCCTCAAATACTACAATAAGCCCTGGACCTACCGCCCGGGACAGAAACGGATCATTTACCGGATCAAGCCCCTCCATTTTGACCTCCACGGGGACTGAACTCCACACTTTTCTGCGGACGCGGCGTTCAGTACGCCGCTTCAAACCGGACCCGGTCCCGGAATCCGTTATTGAAAATATTCTCGCCACCGCGATGTTTGCGCCCTCTGCGCACAACCGTCAGCCGTGGCGTTTTGCTGTCTTCACCAGTCCAGCTGTCAAAATCAGTCTTGCCGAAGCGATGGCCGCCGAATTTGAGCGCGATCTGGCCAGGGATGGTGTCCCTGCCGAAAAAATACAATCCCAGATCAGGCGCTCGACAGAACGTATCACCTCTGCGCCGGCTGTCATCTTAATTTGCCTGGACATGAACGATATGGATACCTATCCCGATGAAAAGCGCAGCCGGGCGGAGTGGATCATGGCAACCCAATCCGTGGCTGCAGCCGGTCTGCTGTTATTACTCGCCGCGCATGCCGAAGGCCTGGGAGGTGTCTGGGCCTGCTGGCCGCTGTTTGCCCAGGAGACGATACAGAAAACACTTGATCTTCCCCATTCCTGGGAACCGCAGGGTATGTTCTTCATCGGCTATACGGATACAACCCCTCGAACGAAAGAGATGAAAGATTTGGAAAACGTTGTCATCAGACGATGACTCAGAAAGGGCTGGCGGGTATCCTCGATAGTCTAATGGATACAATTTAAGGTCAAAGTCGTGCGTATTGCCACAGCCATTTCGTTATAGAGTCCAAAAGAACCCTGACATGCAAACGAACCCTCCAACGTCCACCGTCCACCGCCGGATCGTCGCATTTGCCGGCGGGGTCGGCGGCGCCAAACTGGCGCATGGACTCGCCCAAAATCTGGCTCCCGATGAGCTGACCCTTATCGTCAATACCGGCGATGATTTCGAGCATTACGGCTTGTATATCTGTCCTGACCTGGATACGGTTTGCTATACCCTGGCGGGACTGGCAAACCCTGAAACCGGCTGGGGCCGCCTCGGCGAAACGTGGAATGCCATCGGTAACGCGTCTAAGCTGGGAGGCCCGGGCTGGTTCAATCTTGGCGACCAGGATCTTGGAACGCATCTCGAACGGACGCGGCGGCTGCGGGAAGGTCAATGCCTGAGCGACATCACAAGCGATTTCTGCAGGGCATGGGGGATTAAACATATGGTTTTGCCAATGTCCGATTCACCCGTGCGGACGATCGTTGAGACCGAACAGGGCGACCTGGCCTTCCAGGAATATTTTGTTCACCGCCGCTGTGAGCCGCGGGTCAAAGGCTTCCGATTTGAAGGCCTTGGATCAGCGGAGCCCGCTCCGGGGGTAGTAGCGGCACTCCAGTCGGCCGACGCGGTGATCTTCTGTCCATCGAATCCCTGGGTGAGCATCGATCCGATCCTGAAAATTCTTCCCCCGCTCCCATCGCTGATGAAAGCAGGCTCGCAGGTCGTGGCTGTTTCCCCCATTATCGGCGGACAAACAGTCAAAGGACCCGCAGCAAAAATGTACCGCGAGCTGGGCATCGAACCGTCCGCCCTGGCCGTGGCAAACCACTACTGCGGCCTGGTGACAGACTTCGTATTGGATGCAATTGATAAGCAACTGCAAGGAGAAATAAAGGGTTTAAACATGCACGTACATGTAACGAATACGCTCATGACAAGTCATGATGAAAGGAGCCGCCTGGCTCAAGAAATAATAGGGTTTATTGGGAACAAGCTATGACACTTTGGGCGATCATTCCTGTCAAGCCGTTACGGCGAGGCAAATCCCGGCTGGCCGGGGCCTTATCGGAAGATGAACGTACGCAGCTAAATCGCACACTCCTGGAACACACATTAAAAACCCTCTCCGGCATCAGGGAGCTGGAGGAGGTACTGGTCATCAGCCGCGATCCACAGGCGCTGACCATCGCCCGCAATCACGGCGCTCGCACCGTCCGAGAGGATGGGCAACCGGAGCTGAATACGGCCCTGAAGCGGGCCACGGTCATAGCCCAGGTGTATGCCACGCGCGGTGTCCTTGTGCTCCCTGCCGACCTGCCGCTGATCACCCGCGAGGATGTTCTGACCTTGATCCAGCATGCAGACGACCCGCCGGTAGTGGTCATCGCCCCCGACCGGCATGGGAAGGGCACCAATGCATTGTTGATGTCCCCCTCCGGCCTGATCGAATACGATTTTGGAGAGGATTCCTTCCAGCGCCATTGTGATCGTGTCAGAGAGTCGGAGGCGAGGCTGGAAATCGTAGACCTGCCCTCACTCGGCCTGGATCTGGACATACCGGAAGACCTGGAGATCATCCGCAATTTGGAACGAAACTTAACCCTCTAATTTGTCTTACAAATTCGTCCCGCACTGGTTATACTTGGAGCAACTTGTATCAACCCTGCGGGACGTACTGTCCATAAATCCAATCCAACAAGGAGAATGTCATGACCGAGCGCGTTGCACTCTATTTGCAGGATTCTCACGACCTGCGTGATGGACTTGATTATGCAAGATATGCAGAGGAAAAAGGGTTCGAAGCCGTATGGCAGGCAGAATCGCGGCTGGTACGGGATGCGATTGTGCCCATGGCTGCCTATGCCGCGGTGACAGAGCGTCTCAAAGTCGGCTCGGGCGTGATCAACAACTGGACCCGCAATATCGGCCTGCTCGCCGCGACATTCCTGACCCTGGACGATCTGGCTCCCAACCGCATCATCTGCGGAATCGGCGCCTGGTGGGATCCGCTGGCGAAGAACGTGGGCATCGAGCGCCGCAAGCCGCTGCTGGCCATGCGCGAAACGGTGGAGGTGCTGCGCCGGCTGTTGAATATGGAGCGGGTCACCTTCCACGGGGAATTCCATCACGTGGATGGGATCGAGCTGGATGTGGTCCATGGACGGCGCGAGCCGCGCAATATCCCGATCATGATCGGCGCAACAGGCGACCTGATGATGGAGCTGACCGGTGAGATCGCCGACGGCGCGGTTCTCAACTACTGTGTCCCGCCGGATTACAATGACAACGCGCTCGAGCTGCTCGACAAAGGGTTGAAGAAATCCGGACGCAGGATGGAAGATTTCGACCGCCCGCAGCTCATTGTCTGCTCGGTGGACGAGAGTCATGACAAGGCGATTGAATACACCAAGGAACTGCTCTGCCAGTATCTGGCCCAGCAGCCGCATATCGCCAAGGCCTCACGCGTCTCCCAGGAGGTCATCAACGAGATCCAGTCCACCCTGGGCTGGCCTGCCACCAAGGAGCAGATCAACAAGGCCAAGCACCTCGTACCCGACGAGCTGGTCCATGCCATCACCGCCTCCGGGACTCCCGAGGAGGCAAAAGCCAAGGTGGAGGAATATAAGAAGCGCGGCTGTACCTGCCCGATCCTCTACCCCGTAGGCGGCAACTTCAAGTTACTGATCGACACATTCGCCCAGAACTAGTTCTTCCACAGCTTACAATACTCCGGTATTTCGATCATAGCCGAACGCTCCAGTTCGGCTATTTCATTTACATCGAGATACAGGACATCCTTGTCATAGCGGATCAGCTTCATGGTTTTGTTCACATCCTCGAGGAAGTTCCGCTCATACCGGCGCTCGAGGCGGCGCACCACGGTCTGAATAATAGCAAAGGACATCTTGCTCAGTCCCTCGAGCTGCTGGTTGTGATGGACGCGCTCCTGCAGGTCGACCTGGCCGATGGCCTTCAGGCCAAATTTTTCGAAGATATCGATCAACAACCCTGTCTCCACACCGGAGCCCGAGGAAAAAGGCATTTGCTCGAGGGCAGACCGGCGCCCGCCGTACTCGCCGGAGAGCGGCTGGATCACGCCTGAGAGTTCCGGGTAGAACAGGTTCAACAACGGCCGGGCAGTCAGCTCGGTCACGCGTCCGCCACCGCTGGATTCCCTTTTTCCGTTCAACTTGATCGGGCGCCGGTAATATCCCTTGATGAAGTGAATATCCGGGCGGAGCAGGAGCGGGCCCAGCAGCCCATACAGGAACCGGGGATGAATATTCACGATATCGGTATCGATCCAGAGGATGATGTCGCCGCGGGTGACATAAAGACTTTTCCAGAGCGCTTCGCCCTTCCCTGGCCGGGCTCCATATTGGGAAAGGATCTCCTGGTGGATGTAGACCGGGACACCCAGCTTTTTGGCGATCTCGCGCGTACGATCTTTGGAATTGGAATCGATCAGCACGATCTCATCCAGCAGGGGGTAGCGTTCCATCATCTCCCGTTTCACAGTGGTGATGACCTTGCCAACCGTCTCCTCTTCGTTGAGCGCAGGCAGTGCCAGGCTGACCGTCACTTTTTGCTTTTGTTTCAGTTCCAGCAGTTCCTTGAGGTCGGCAAACTCGCTGGCATGGTAGGTGTTTTCGGCAAACCACTTGTCCACCAGCACCGATATCGCAGTCTGCCCGACAAATTCACTCTCCATGTTGGTCGTGGCCGGCCGGAACAGCTTCACGATCAGGAGCCCGCGTGACTTTTCCTCCAGGATGGTTTCGGCCACCTCGCCGAGCCCGATGGATGTATCATCTGAAAACGCAGTCGCGCCGATGATAGTGACATCATATTCCTTCGAAGCAAGCAGGATCGCAGAAGTTGGATCGTTTGTCTGCAGAAGCTGGCGATTCACCTCGGGCAGGTTGTTCAGGACGCGCTGCAAGCCCCGGAAGGCAACATCGCGCGAGGCACTGGGCGTTTTGGAGATGATATGGAGCGTGTGAATACTTGCGCCGCCATGCCGCGCGAGCGATAGCCCCAGGCGCAAGGCCAGCTCGGCGTTCGGTCCGCCGCGGATGGGGATGAGAACCTGGTCGAACTTTTTGGGCATCGAGCCGCAGGCCACCACAACATTGCATGGAGCCCGTTTCAATACCTCATGAATGGAAAAACCGAATAACTGGCAATGGCCCGCATCCAGGACAAGCAGATCCGGTTTTTCCTCGCGCACAACCTTCAATAACTCATTCCAGGGCTGGTGCGTGACACGGATCAATTCGAGCGAGTGGATATCCTGTTTGCTTTTGATCTGGCGAAAGGATTTACGCAGCTCCTGGGCTGGAAGTGCGCCGGCGCTCAGGTTATTGTCATCCGCAACGGCTACCATCCCTGCCAGCAGGATGGATTCGGCAGAGGCAATGCTGCACGCTACAAGCAGGGAATCTTCGAAGTCGCGCCCATGAAGGATGGGAACAAGGATTTTGCGGAACATGTTTCGTTGGAACGTTCTGTTCATTTCGTGCCCTTTCTCAGCAGCGGATCGATCTGCTGCTCGTAAATTTCAGGCCATGCAAATTGAGAGCGCACCCGGGCGCGGAACTTCAGGATCGAGCTGGACGACAGCTGTTCTGCGATCAGAGATGCGATGTGCGATGGAGGATCGTCCAAGGAGAAATAACGTACATCCGCCATGCCCAGGTCTCGCAGAGGTGGAATATCCGCGCAGAAAGCCGGGAGGCCAGCCAGGCCGGCTTCAAGCACCGGAATGCCAAATCCCTCCTCCCGGCTCGGCAGGATCAGCGCATCGGCAAGCTGGTAAGAATCACTGATCACGTCGTCGGGTAAATACCCGTCTGTCAGCTCCGCAAGGAAGAAGGCGCTACGCTGCAGAGAAAGAGCTTCACGCAGGGATTGCAGCTTTTGGAAGTAATCCACGTTCGACGGATTATGCGGGCCCAGGGGCCCGGTCACGACCAGCACTGTCTGCGGATATATCTCGCGCAGGGCAGCCAACACATACAGCGCCAGCTCGATGTTCTTGCGAGGAGTAATACGGACCGGCAAGAGCAGGATGGGGCAGGCGTTCAAAAGATCCAGTTGACTCACAAAGCCGGCAGTCAACGGTTCCAGCTTCAAAAAGCGCGGTACATCCACACCGTTGGGGACGACGTGAATATCGTCTTCAGCGATACCCATCAGATCGGCAAGCTCCTTTTGCCTGAACTCGGAGATGGTCACCTGCTTGACACACGGCCATGGAATCCGGAGCAGGTCCCAGGGGTAGCCTTCATGCAGTTCATTCTGGTAGCGCGGGGTGGTCCATGCCAGGTCATGATGCCAGAGGACCATCTGGATTTGCTCAGCCTGTTCAGAGATCTTTTTCAAGGCGGCAGTCAGCACCAAATTCTTGTTCAGCGAACAAACGTTATGGGCGATCAAACAGTCGGCATCCGAGACAACATCCAAAAGTGTCCGGGTGAGCTCCTCTACACGAGTAGAAAATTCTGCCGGAATTCTTCCGGCATCCAGCTGCTCTTTTAGAGAAGCCGCGAGGGGATGGCGCGAATCCACCTCGCGGATCAGCATAAATTCCACGCGCTCATCCGTCTGGCCGCCGCGGCCTGCCACGATCCGGACCTCGTGACCGGCGTCCGCCATCATGCGGGCATGGTGCCCGATGACACTTTCCACGCCGCCCACGATTGGCGGAGCGGAATAATGGAGCAGCACGATCTTCATTGCACCTCGCCATACCCTTCACCAAAGCAGGAAAACAGGAGCGCTTCCAGGTGGTGGCGGAGTGCGCTGAAGGAGAAGTATTTCTTCGCCAGCTTGTAATTGTGCTCGGCCATCTCCTCTGCCAGGTCTCGGCTGGTGAGAACCTGGTAGACCTGGGCAACCGTATCATCGGTGATAAACCCATCGAACTCGATGGCCCGGAAACCCTTGGGATGGATATCGGTGGAATATATGGTGTAATTGTTGACCACCAGTGGCTTTCGGAAATAGATGGCTTCCAGGAAGGCATTTCCAAACCCCTCCAGCAGGGAGGGATAGGTCACCAGGTCGCAGAAGGGATAGATATCGTCTAGGGAATAGATCTTCCGCCCGTCGGGGGTCATACCGCGGTGGACATCAATTTGGTCTGAGGAAAAGATGACATTCACGCCAAACAGCCTGGCGAACGAACGGACGTGCTCTTCGTATTCATCGCCTTCATCGCCGCTGGCATGCGAGATCACGAGTCTGCCCTTCACATCCAGGCGCTTGATCAGCTCGATGGCATGCTCGATCCCCTTGCGCCGGACCACGCGCGTCGGTTGAAGAAAGAAAAATTCGTCAGGAGCAATCTCCAGGTCGGCGCGGAGAGAGGCTGTGTACTCATCTGGCGGTGCGGGGGGGTGATCGAAATCCATTACGTTCGGGATGATCGTGGCCGCCACGCCTTTCCTTCGTCCCAGCTGGGCAGCCGCCAGGGAATTGATCACTACGTGACGTATGGATGGCAGCCGCGGCGGGAAGGACATCTCCAGGTAATCGCCAATACAGTTCACGAGGAAGCGTTTGCGCTCCCATGAGAAATCATGATGGTGCCCGATTGTCGGGATGCCGGTCTCGGCGATCAGCTCCGTGATCGCCAGCCCGAGCGGGATGTTCATTGGGATCGAGGAGGCATTCTCCACGATCAGCATGTCTATATCGAATTTCTTGATGAACTCATAGAGCTGATGCTTAATATACACCCGCAGCTCATGGATGCGGCGGGTTACATTCAAAGGCCTAAGCCGTAACTTGTAGGCAACATCGCTGATCTCACGGATATCCGGATGCTCGAAGTGCGCCTCCGGGATCACATGACTGACCTCTGGTGGGCGGTTGCACAGACCCGCGAAATAAAAAAGCTGGTGTCCGAGGCCTTCCAGGACATCTGCCCATTTTTGGGTTTCGAGAGAGACACCATCCGTGGTACTGAAACGAGTGGAAACAAAACCAATACGCCGGGAGGAAATGGTGGGAGTAAGCATGGATCAGTCCTCTGTCTCAATCAGCCACATGGTTTGATAAGGTCCTAATGCAGAAGAAACCGGATGTTCGAGCTGCTCGCCCGTGATGATATCCTGCATTCCCGGCTGAATGAAGGGGATGTAATTCATTCCCACCCGTCGATCGGAGACATTTTGAAGGCATATTACTTTTTCCTTTCCATCTGGAGATATTCGTACCAGGCCAAAAACTTCCGGTGGACAGGGGAGTACTTCCTGAAAACCATAGGGATGAAATGCTTTGTGAACGCGGCGAAGCTGGAGCAAGTGCAGAAGCCTCTGCAATACCTGGGCAGAACGTGTATCTGGCCGGGAGAGCAGTTCCTCGAGTTCGACTTCCTGAACTTTTCTGCGGTTGACGGTCCGGTTATGACCACTCTCTCTTGCCCCTTCCGGCCAGCCGCGCGAGCCGACCAGGCTGTGGAAGTAAATGGCAGGAACACCTCTCATGGCCAGCAGGATGGCATGCGCCGTAACAAACCGGTCAACCTGAACTTCGAGCGGCTCCCCGGCATTCGGATCGTTGAGCGCATCGAAATAGTTGATGTTCAGTTCATACGGTCGCTGTACCCCGCCAATATCATTTTTTAACGAAACCAACCCACCATGCGTCCGGGCACGCTGGACAAGTGTCTCGATCTCTTCTTCGGGCAGGATCCCGCGCAGGGGATTTAGTCCAATGCCATCGTGGGAGGCCAGGAAATTGAAGAAGGTCACTTCCGTAGACGGAATTTCGAGATTTGCCGCCCAGCTCGAGAGGACCTCGGCCGAGCCTGTCTGAAAGGCATGCAGTGTCAGCGGCGGCAGTGAGAAGTTGTAGACCATGTGAGCCTCGTTCGTCCCAGCTCCGAAATAGGAAATGTTATCGCTGTGAGGAACATTCGTCTCCGTGATCAGCATGACATGAGGCGCCACTTCCTCCAGCACGGCCCGGATCAGCTGGATGATTGCATGCGTTTGCGGCAGGTGGATGCAGGATGTGCCCGTCTCCTTCCAGAGATAGGCAATGGCATCCAGCCGGATGAATTCCGCCCTGTGAGATACATACAGGAGCAGGATGTCCAGGATCTCGAGCAGCAGATCCGGATTAGCGTAATTAAGATCCACCTGGTCCGCGCTGAACGTTGTCCAGACTTTCTTTTCGCCATCGGCCGTCTGAAAGGCTGTCAGCAGCGGCAGGGCACGCGGCCGGACAACCCTGGACAGGTCTTCCTCTGCACCTGGAACGATGAAGTACTTGCGGTACTTTGAATCTCCAGCCAGGAAACCCCGGAACCACTCGCTTTCCACAGAAGCGTGATTAATAACCGCATCGAACATCAATCTGAAATCCCGCCCGAGCCGTTCAATATCCTTCCATTCGCCATAACGCGGATCCACCTGTCGGTAATCGACCACAGAAAATCCATCGTCAGACGTCCAGGGATAGAACGGCAGGATATGGATACCTGTTATGGCGCCCAGAAAGTGAGCGCGGCAAAACCGGGCCAGGACGGCCAGCGGAGGCTGGTCTTCACGCTGGACCTGGTCAGGGTAGGTGATCAGAATCGTGTCGCGTTGATCCAATCCCCCGGTGGGTGTTGACAAAACGCGGACGTCGAAGATTTCAAGGGTTCGAGTTAGTCGTTCAAGAGCAGAGCCGCCCGCATCGTGACCGTACAGCTGTACCAATAATTCGCGAATTCTCGCAGTATTCATCATGACCCAGAACAAACTATCCCCGCTCAGAACGATTAAATTGTACTCGAAATCAAGGAACAGGTCAGGCAGCCTGTTTTTCCAGGCGACCGTTCAAATAATCCAGCAGCATCTGCAAAGCTGCATCGGCTGCAGAGGATTTATTCTCCACTCGGTCACCGGAGAACAGAAAGTGCCTTGTCCACTCGCCGTCGCCTGCCACCAGGCCAATCCAGGTGGTTCCAACTGGCTTCTCGTCCGTTGCGCCGCCGGGCCCGGCAATCCCACTGACCGACACAGCGATATCGGTACTCATGACCTTTCGAGCTCCGCGCGCCATCTCCAAAACGGTCTCATGGCTGACAGCACCGTGTAGATTCAAAGTCTCCCACGAGACGCCCAGCAGAGCCACCTTGGCTTCGTAGGCATATGCAACCACACTGCCCATAAAATATTCCGAGGATCCGGGCAGGTTCGTGATCCGGTCGCCGATCAACCCGCCCGTGCAGGACTCGGCCAGCGAGAGATTGAGACCTTTTTCCTTCAATTGTTTCCCAACATGAGCTTCCAATGTATCAGCCACCATCGCCTCTAACAATTTTGTTATGGAGATTATACACGGCATACCTTTCATTCTCGGTTATAATTTTTGCATGCCAGATTGGGCAGGAAAAACTCTCGGAAAGGTCAACATTAATCGCCTTGTAGCCCGCGGAGGCATGGCCGAGGTTTATACAGGCAGGCACGATTCCCTGGGGGAAGTTGCTGTCAAGGTTATGAGGGGCCTGCTGGATAAAGATTCGGACCAGCTTGCCCGTTTTCAGCGTGAAGCACAAGTCATCGAGGAACTGCGCCACCCCAATATTGTGCAGATGTTTTATTATGACATCATCGAGGAGAGTCCCTACCTCGTCATGGAGTATATCCCGGGACCTTCCCTGGCTGCCTACTTAAAGTCCCTGCATGACAACAAACAGCGCCTGCCGATCGGCATGGTGGCTCAAATCCTAAACTCCGTTGCCAGCGCCCTCGACTATGCACACGCCAGGGGAATCGTTCACCGCGACATCAAACCGGCAAACGTCCTTTTACGCTCCCAGGCAAATGAGGTTCGTTTGAATGAGCCGCTTCCGCGGGACGTGGAACCGGTCCTGACCGACTTCGGGCTGGTCCGCCTGCTCGACTCCACTATGCACACAACAGCCGGTTCCGTATCCGGCACGCCAACCTATATGAGCCCAGAGCAGGCTCGCGGCGAAAAGGTGGACAAACATACCGATATTTACTCTCTTGGCATCATGCTTTATGAGATGCTGGCGGGGACTGTTCCATTTCAGGCGGATACCACCTTCGGCATGCTGATGAAGCATATCAACGAGCCGCCTCCGCCCATCCCGGGGCTGTCCCCTGATCTCCAGGCGATTCTCGATCGTACTCTGGCAAAGGACCCCTCCCTGCGCTATGAAAACGCAGGCGACCTGGCAAAGGAATTTTATGCCATCTTTAATGGAGAAACACTCTCACCTGGGACTCTCCACCTTGCCCAGCTCGCCCGGGAAGCAGTCGAAGCCAGCCGCCAGGGTTCTCCCCGCCAGGAGGAACGTAGATCCCGACGCTTGGTCCGGATTGGAGTAGAAGTTCTGGTTGCCGTAGTCCTTGCGCTTTTTATCTTCCAATTCCTGCGGCCCGCTGCCAACACGGTGGTGCCCACCGCTGTTCCAACGAATCCCAATTCTCCGGTCGGAAGGGTGCGCTTCGACGATTTCAACTATTTCATGGATAATGCAGCTCTTAACCTCTCCAATATCTCCCAGCCTGCCGAAGGGACGCATCTGAAGGCCTGGTTTGTCCGGGACAGCGGAGAGGCGTTCCTGGACATCGGAGCTGTGAGTTTCAGTGCCACCGGCGCGGGGCGTGTGGAGATCACCGATCCCGAAACGGACAACTACCTGCGTAACTTCAATGAGGTCTGGGTCACACTTGAGCAGGATGACGTCACGATCACTGAACCGACCGGTGAAGTCGTGTACTCCTCTGTGTTTCCACCCGAGTCGCTGGTTCATGTCCGTCATGTTTTGGTCTCCTATGACGATCTCCCGGACCAGGGACCGCTTATGCAGAACCTGTGGTATTACAGTGGATCCTATGTAAACCGTTCCATCAACGGCGATGAATTCGATGAAGATTACACGGATGGCATTGTGCAGGCCCTCGAAAATGACGATGAAGCCTTGCTGCGCACGAGGACTGAGGAGATCATTAATGCCATTGTCGGGGATATGAGTTCTCAGTATCAGGATTATGATGGCAACGGCGTGGTTGAAGATCCGGGCGACGGATATGGAAGCCTGCCGAACGGCGACCGGCTTGGTTATTTACAGGAAACCGCTTTACATGCCAAGTATGCAGCCGATGCGGCCGATTCCACCCCGAATATTCGTCTGTATGGCGAAAACGTCCAGATCTGCCTGCAGAATATCACCGACTGGACGGAGCAGATTTTGGATCTGGCTTTAAGGTTGAATGAAACGCCTTTCGGCCCTGAAATGGAACCGGCTGTTTCCGAGTTGTCCTTCCTGGGGAAGCAGCTCCTTTCCGGAGCAGACACCAACGAAAATGGCAGATTGAATGAAGCCCTTCCCGGGGAATGCGGCGCTGATGCCGCCTATGAAAATGCCTATGCCATGGCCGATATGTTCCTGTATCCCGGACCGAACAGGGTTCCCCCTCCCGAAAAATAAAATCTCCCGCCGTAGCGGGAGATTTCTTGAAAACAAGCACTTTTTCCTTATGGGACGATCGTCTGGTTGATCTGATCGAAGATATCGCTGAAGGCAAGCCCCAGGGTGGAGGCAAGGCCAAATATCAAACAGAAGCAGATGCCACAAATGACAATGCCCGGGATGAAATACGATCCCAGCGCCTGGCCCCAGCCGAACCGGTTCACCCCTTTTACTGCCATCAGCTGGAGAACCAGGGCGTATAATCCCAACAAGAGACTAATTCCACCGACACAGTAGCCAACAGCACCTACCGAGCTGAAGGGAGTAAGCACAGACGAAATCAAGGTAACCGGAACAGAGATTGCGGCCAGAGGATAAGCCAGCTGGGAGAAAGTGCCTGTCCCCCCGAACATTCTGGCCACCCACTGAACAACTCCCACAAAAATCGCGAAAAATAACGTGGCAATGGCGCCGCTGATCGGAGCGCTGCAGAGTGCGATGCCCAGGCTAGCGATTGCACTACGGGGTGCGCTCCCGACAAAATCGGATAATCCCGGAATTTGCTGCGTCGCCACGCCGGCAGCTTCTAGAATCGCTGATAACACTCCGCTGATGATCGCAGCCACGGTCGCAGCCAGGAACACCCAGAGAAAGGCACGGTTGTTTGTTTGCGCCTCGGGTCGGGCGGCCATGGCAGCATAGGTTTGTTCGTTGGGCTTGGTAATCGCTTCGCCCCAGGTGGAAAACCAGTCGCTAACACCGGTCGGCTGGGGGAGCATGGGGGTATTTGGTTGTTCGTTCATGAGATCCTCCGGAATGAATATTTTCGCTTCCATCTTACTCAAAATTGAGCGGATTACAACTATCTAAACCCATCTATAATTGAAAAGTTATACATGATGTACAATTAACCCATGGAAATTTCGGAAAAACTCCAGGGAATCCTGGCGACTCTCCCTGCAAAACCCGGCTGCTACATCATGAAAGATGGGGCCGGAACAATCAATTACGTTGGTAAGGCGATCAACCTGAGGAACCGGGTCCGCTCCTACTTTCACGCGGATGCGAGCCACGATGCGAAGACACGCCGGCTCGTCAGGGAGATTGCCGATATCGAGTGGATCGTGGTCGGCTCTGAGCTGGAGGCGCTCATCCTCGAGATGAACCTCATCAAGAAACACCGGCCGAAGTACAACATCCGCCTGAAGGACGACAAGCGCTATCCGTATATCAAAGTCCATTGGGCGGACCCGTTTCCCAAAGTCACGGTCACCCGCCAGATGGTGGAGGACGGCTCGCGCTACTTCGGACCTTACACCTCCGCCTGGGCGGTGTACCAGACCCTGGATGTGCTGCGCCGCATCTTTCCCTTCCTGACCTGCGACCGTGAGATCACCGGGACCGACCTGCGCGCCTGCCTGTACTACGATATCAAGCTGTGCATCGCCCCGTGCATCGGCGCGGCGTCCCAGGCGCAGTACCGCCAGATGATCTCCGACCTGATGGATTTCCTGAACGGTCACAGCGAAGCCATTGTCTCTCGTATCCAGCAGGATATGGAGAAGGCCGCCGGGGAGATGCGCTTCGAGAGAGCCGCCACCCTGCGTGACCAGCTCAAAGCCATCCAGTCGATCATCGAACGGCAGAAAATCATCTTTGCCTCCGATTACGAGGATTCGGATGTACTGGCCATGGCCCGCAGCAACGGAGAGGCCTGTGTGCAGATCTTCTTTATCCGTGGTGGGAAGCTGATCGGGCGGGAGTACTTCATCCTCGAAGGGACAGAGGACGAGGCAGATGCCGAGATCATGGAACAGTTCGTCACCCAGTTCTACACCGAAGCGGCAACGATTCCCGAGCAGGTTATGCTCCCGCAGGAGATCGAGGAGAGGAAGATCATCGCCCAGTGGCTGCGTTCGAAGCGCGGCGGCGAGAAGGTAGAGATCTTCGTCCCGAAGGGCGGACAGCAGAAAGAGCTGGTACAGATGGCTGCCGAAAACGCCACCGAAACCCTGCAGGCCCTGCGGGCCCAATGGCAGGCGGATACACACAAGCAGGAACAGGCTTTGGCCGAATTACAGCAGGCGCTGAACCTGCCTGCCCCTCCCAACCGCATCGAATGTTATGACATCTCAAATACCCAGGGGACGGCTATCGTGGGCGCGATGGTTGTCTTTACCCAGGGCGTGCCGGATAAAAAGCTGTACCGCAGGTTCAACATCGAAAGTGTTGTCGGTGCACCGGATGACTTTGCCTCGATGGAGGAAATGCTTACACGCAGATTTCGCCGCTGGCGTGCCGGACAGGAGCTGGCCGTTGAGCCCGGGTCCAAACCGGACGCATCGTTTTCCTTCCTGCCCGATCTGGTCATCATCGATGGCGGTAAGGGACAGCTCGCGCGAGCGGTCAATGTCCTGCAGCGATTCGAGCTGTTCGATAAAGTTCCAGTCGTTGGCCTGGCCAAACAGAATGAGGAGCTCTTCTTCCCCTTCAAATCCGAACCGCTCCTGCTGCCGCGCCATTCGCAGGCATTGTATCTTGTCCAGCGGATCCGGGATGAGGCTCACCGCTATGGTATAACTGCCCACCGTAAGAAAAGACAAAAACTGGGCATGGCCTCCCAGCTGGATTCCATCCCCGGCATCGGCCCCGCCCGGCGCAAGGCCTTGCTCAAACATTTCGGCTCCGTGGAGAAGATCCGGGAGGCAAGCGTGGAGGAATTGAAAGCAGTTGTTCCCGGAGATGCAGCCCAATCGATCAAGGCGCATCTGGAATGAAACAGATCTGGGTGATCGACGATGACGAGGAAATGGGACGGGCGGTCGGGCTGATGTTGAAACTGCTCGATTGCGAAACAACGCTGTTCCTGAGCGCCCGGTCGGCGGTGCAGGCACTGCTGTCGGGCAAAAGACCGGACCTGATGATCGTCGATATCAACATGCCGGAGATCTCCGGCCTGGATTTGATCGAGTTCCTGCGCAGGCGGCCTGAATGGAAGGATATGCCCATCGTCATGTTGTCCTCCGAAGCAGCCGATACGATGGTCGACAAGGCACTCGCCCACGGTGCGGATGCCTATGTCACCAAGCCGGTGACTCTTGAAGAATTGGAAGAGGCCATGCAGGGTGCCTTTTCAAAACATGCAATAAGTGAGTAAAGATGGCAAGCAAGAAAACGAAATACAAACAGATCAAATCAAATGATGTCTCCAATGTAAGGCGTACACGATGGATCAGGATCGTCCTGATCGGATTTTCGATCATCCTGATCCTCTCGATGATCCTTTCACTGGCAGCGACAACAAGCTAAATTCAGACGAAACCATCACTGGTATAATTCAGCCGCGCGGCGCAGTTTACCGCGCATTTATCATGCTTATGGCGGGATGAACATCCAGCCATCCAAGGACTCTTATGCTGGACAAACTCAAAGGCATCGAAGACCGTTACGAACAACTGGGGCAGGAAATGCTCGAAGTGGGCAATAATTATCAGCGCGCAGCCGAGATCAACAAGGAGCGCGTCGACCTGGAGCCCCTCGTCGAAAAGGCGCGCGAGTACCGCCAGGCTGTGAAAAGCCTGGAGGAGGCCCGGGCGATTCTCAACTCGGAGAATGACCAGGAGCTCGTCGACCTCGCACAGGCCGATGTGTCGGATCTTGAACCCAGGATCGAATCACTTGAAAAAGATATCAAGGGAATGCTGGTTCCACGCGACCCGCGTGATGATAGAAGTGTGATCGTCGAAATTCGTGCCGGCGCCGGTGGTGACGAAGCCGCCATTTTCGCCGCCGACCTCTTCCGCATGTACACCCGCTACTCGGAAGAAAAGCGCTGGAAGACCGAGATCCTCTCTGAGAACGCGATCGGCGTAGGCGGGTACAAGGAAGTGATCTTTGAGGTCAAGGGAAAAGGCGTCTATTCCAAGTTGAAATACGAATCAGGGGTGCATCGTGTGCAGCGTGTCCCGGCCACCGAAGCACAGGGACGCATTCACACCTCCACGGCCACCGTAGCGGTCATGGCCGAAGTGGATGAGGTCGAGATCGAGATCCCCGAAAGCGATATCGAGGTCGAGGTCTATCGTTCCTCCGGTGCCGGCGGGCAAAATGTGCAGAAGAACTCCACGGCGGTGCGGCTGTACCACAAGCCCACCGGAATGATCGTGACCTGTCAGGACGAGCGCTCCCAGCTCCAAAACAAAATGCGCGCCCTGGGCATTCTCCGCGCCCGCCTGTATGAGCTGGAAGAGGAGAAGCGCCGGACCGAGATCGAATCGGACCGCCGCTCCCAGGTTGGGACCGGTGAACGCTCGGAAAAGATCCGCACCTACAATTATCCCCAGAACCGGGTCACCGACCACCGCATCGGTCATTCCATCTACAACCTGCCGGCCGTCATGGATGGCGACATTGATCAATTCATCGAAGAGCTTTCCACCCGCGACGAAGCGGACCGCCTGGCAAGCAGTGGGTTTGACGACGAAGAGTAGGTGTTCACCACAAAGGATCACAAAGAGCAAATAAACGAACCTTTATGATCCTTCTTGGTTAAGGAATCTCGATGAACGAAAATCCTGCATTTGGCGCCGGGCTCCAGCCCTTCATGGGCATCCCATCTTTCATGCGTCTGCCTGTCTCGCGTGACCTGGAGGGCGTGGATGTTGCCGTTCTCGGTGTTCCGTTTGACAGCGGGACTTCGTACCGTGCCGGTACCCGTTTTGGCCCCCGCAAGATCCGCGAAGCGTCGCTGATGATATGGGGCCACAATTCCACCCTCAATGTCACCCCGCTCAACAGGCTGAGAGCTGTGGATTACGGGGATGTCTCGGTCATACCCACTTCCATCCAGCACACCATGGATGCGATCACGCGCACCGCCGCTGAAATTATCGACACAGGGACCACCCTGGTCACCCTGGGCGGTGACCATTCGATCGCACTCCCCCTGCTGCGTGCACATGCAAAAAAGCATGGCCCCGTGTCCCTCGTCCATGTCGACGCCCATATCGACACCTGGGAATCGGAATTCGAAGCTGTGCCTTACAGCCATGGAACCCCGTTCCGCCACGCGTTACAGGAAGGCTTGATCCGGGAAGGTGAATATGTACAGATCGGCATCCGCGGTCCGCTCAGTGGTGAGAACGATTATGCCGATGCTGCTGCGCTCGGTGCGCGTACCATTACCATTCATGAAGTGATGGAAAAGGGAATCCCGCACATTCTCAAGGAAGTGCACGAGAGAATGAAGGGGCCGGTCTATGTCACGGTCGACATCGATTCCGCCGACCCGGCATTCGCACCGGGGACAGGCACACCCGAGGTTGGCGGGCTGACCAGTTACCAGCTGCTCCAGCTGGTGCGCGGCCTGCATGGCCTGGACCTGATCGGCTTCGACCTGGTTGAAGTCTCACCTCCCTACGACCACGGCGACATCACTGCCATCCTTGCCTCCAATATCGTATTCGAATATCTGTCCCTGCTGGCGATCAAGAAACGGTAGATGACAGCGCTTCTCTCCGATATCACAACCCGCCTTACATCCGTCAGCGACACGCCGGCACTGGACGCTTCCGTCGTCCTCGCCCATATCCTGGGTAAGCCGCGCACCTGGGTCCTGGCCCATCAAGACCTGGAATTAACGCCGGATCAAACGCAGGTATTAAAGGAAAAAGTTAGAAGGCTTGAAAGCGGCGAGCCTCTCCCCTATGTCCTCGGGCACTGGGAATTTTTTGGGATGGAATTCGATCTCAGTCCCGCTGTGCTGATCCCGCGCCCGGAGACAGAGCTGCTCGTCGAAAAGGCCATCGCCTTTTTGCAGGCCTCACCCATCCGGCACAGGATTGCGGATATCGGCACAGGGTCGGGGATCATTGCCATCTCGATCGCGGTCCATATTCCGGACGCTGTTGTCCTGGCTACGGACATCTCGGCAGACGCTCTAAGCGTTGCCCGGAATAACGCCGTTAAGTTCCATGTCCAGGATCGGATAGAATTCGTCCAGTGTGACCTTTTGCCTGCCCAACCACTACACCAGCTGGATCTTTTGTGCGCCAACCTCCCCTATATTCCCACGTCCACGCTGCAGGAACTTCCTGTCTATGGCCGTGAGCCCGGATTGGCGCTCGACGGAGGCGCAGACGGACTGGAACTCATCCGCTCCCTGTTGAGTCAGGCTCCCGCCTGGATCGCTCACGGCGGACGAGTCCTGCTTGAAATCGAATCAACACTGGGGCCGCAGACGATCCGGCTTGCGCAAAAACGGTTTCCGCAGGCGGATATCCAGCTGCACCGCGACCTGGCTGGTCACGACCGGTTGGTGGAAATTTCGCTTCCGTGAACCATGCACACTGAAATTCTTCCTGTGAATGCCTCGAATGCAATTACAAGCGCCCTGGAGATCCTGTACTCCGGTGGACTGGTTGCGTTCCCGACCGATACGGTCTATGGCGTGGGCGCGCTTGCCTTCGATGGCAAGGCGGTCAAATCGATTTATACGGCCAAGGAACGCCCCGTGGAAAAAGCAATTCCGGTACTGATCGGCGACCGGGAAGACCTGTCAAAGGTAGCGGAGGAGATCCCTCTCTTCGCCGCCAGACTCATCGCCCGCTTCTGGCCGGGACCTCTGACCGTTCTTGTTCCCAAGAAGCCTGCACTCCCCGAGGGTGTGTCGGCAAACCCGGCTGTCGGCGTGCGCGTCCCTGACCACGAAGTGGCCCGCACCCTGCTGCGCCTCTCCGGTCCTCTGGCGGTAACGTCTGCCAACCGGTCCAGCCAGCCCAGCCCCACCACCGCACAGGAAGTGCTGCAGCAGTTGGGTGGCCGAATCGCTTTGATCCTCGATGGCGGGAGGACGCCAGGGGGAATCCCATCCACACTGGTCGACTGCACGGGTACAGAGATACAGGTCCTGCGCGAAGGGCCGATCACAAAGGAACAGATGCTTAATGCAATCTGAAAATCATTCTCATAAATTCTTATTGTAGATTAAAGAGGATTTCAGCCTGCGTTTAGGTGCCGGTATATAATTAGGGATGCATTCTCCTTTACAAACCGCCTACGGCTCGGGCAAGCCAAAGGCGGTTTGGGTTTTTAAAGGTAAACAAGGAAACAGATATACATGGATTGATCCACCTGTATACCTGTTTCCTTGTTTTCGTGTCTACTCTTTTCCGCTACGAAAGCGGCCAGGTCGGCTGGACGTCCATTCCTAGGTCGGAGGTGTGGCCGAGGGCATAACGATAATATCCAGCTGCGGCGATCATGGCGGCATTATCGGTGCAGAGGGAGAACGGGGGGATATGGACCTTGAACTCAACCTGCGACTGAAAGGCTTCCCGAAGGGCACGGTTGGCCGAAACGCCGCCGGCCACAAGGATCTCCTTGGCATTGAAATCGCGTGCCGCCTGGATCGTTTTTGTAAAAAGGGCATCCACAACGGCAGCCTGGAAGGAGGCGGCAAGATCTTCCACAGGCAGATTCCCACTGCGCTCTTTTTTAAGATCGTTGACCTGGTAGAGTACGGCCGTCTTAAGCCCACTAAAGGAAAAATCGTACGGGTTGTCCGTCCTGGCCCGTGGGAAGCTAAAGCGGGCCGGGTTCCCATTTTCTGCGGCACGCTGAATAGATGGACCGCCTGGGTAAGCGAGTCCCAGCAGGCGGGCGACCTTGTCGAAGGCCTCACCGGCTGCATCATCCCGCGTAGAGCCGAGACGCCTGTAGGTCAGGTGATCGGTCATCAGGTTCAATTCCGTATGGCCCCCGGAAACGAGCAGTGCCATCAGGGGAAACTGCGGCTCGGGGGGCGGTGCGTCGGCGGCACTATGGACCCAGGCGGAATAGACATGTCCCTCCAGATGGTTGACCCCGATCAAAGGCAGGCCGGTCCCCAGGGCCAGCCCCTTTGCCATGTTCATCCCAACGACAAGCGACCCCGCCAGTCCCGGGCCCCGCGTGACCGCGACCGCGTCGATATCCTTCAACGTGACATTGGTTTGTGCCAGCGTCTGTTCCACAACCGGGATAATGCTCAGCACATGCTGGCGCGAAGCCACCTCGGGGAACACGCCTCCATAGCGGGCGTGAATATCCATCTGTGAGGCAACCGTGGAGGCTAACAGGACCCGGCCATTTTCAAGTACCGCACAGGCCGTTTCGTCGCACGAAGTCTCTATTGCCAGTATCCGGGCAGGTTTCAGCTCACTCATTCTGGTTAAGTTCCGCTCTCCCCGTTCTTCGTCCACTTTGTCATCGGCAGGACAAAATCATATGGGTATTCAGCCAGCATCTCGATCTTTCCGTCCGGGCGGACCCAGTATGTATCCTCGATGCGGAATCCCATGCCCTTATCGGGGTAGTACAGACCCGGCTCGATTGTGATCACCACGCCGGGCTTGAGGAGGTTGTCATTGGGATTCTCCACCAGCCGCGAGGAGGGGCGCTCGTGAATGTTCAAGCCCACGCCGTGACCCAGGGAGTGGACATATCCATCCAGCGGTGCAGATGTGGTCAGCTGGGTTTTGTGTCCCTTGGATTCGAAATATTCACAGGTCATGCGCTGGTATTCGATAAAGGACGCATTCAGGTCCAGGTTCTCGATTACCTGGTTATATATCTCGTGTACCTGGTCATACATCGCCTGGGCTTCGGGAGTAGCATATCCCAGACTCCACGTTCGGGTGAAATCATAGAAATATCCGCCGCCCTGTTCAGCCGGGAAGATATCGAAGACGATCGTCTTTCCCAGCGTCATCAGGTCCGAGGGATCTCCTACCGAATGAGGCACTCCGGCATCGCGCCCGATGGCAAAGATCACTCCTTCAACATCGACCGCGCCGCGCTCGGCCAGCCAGAGGGAAATCTTGCCCTTCACATCGCCGATCGTCAGAGGGCTGCCATCTTCCTTCAGGAGCACTTCATCGTCACGCACGTCACAGGAGGTGAGGTACTCCTGCACCAATTTCACGACGGTTGTTGTCACCGCGCCCATCTGGCGGATGCGCGCCACCTCCACGTCATCCTTGGTCTCCATCGCTCGCAGGATGACCGAGTCCCCTAACCCTTCGCCGATGAACTCCACCTCGGGCATCAGGCTGACCAGTTTTGCCATGATGCCGAACATATTGGAAAACTCCACCTTGCCATACACCGCCACGCGCCCGGCGGAGAGGCCATATTCTTCCAGGATTTTCTTGAAGCGCAAAGCATTCGCCAGCTGGCGATTTCCATTTGCCTGGGCTTCGAAGTCTGCTATCGGAAATTCACTGAATGAAACGGTCTTCAAGCCGCTCTTGGCAGCCTCATCCCGCTCCATATCGTTGTAAAACAGCACCGGCTCCTTGCCCACTTTTTTGATCAGCAGCGCGCCGCTGACGTGTCCGCCGCCGACAAAGTAATACATCGGCGGGTTGTGCTCCGCGTCGCCAAAAACTAATAGGGCGTCAAGGTTGCGGTCCTGCATCAGTTTATCGAGGTCGGTTTTCATTCAGTCTCCTGAGGGTTGAGCGCGAGGAATTCCTGCGCGATCTTGTTATTTCGCATGTTGCTATGAATTCTACCAAAGTCCCGATTACGATGCCTGCAACCGCCGGCAGGCTGCGGGCTTTTGGTTTTCCACAATTCACACAGCAGTTGAGAAAGGTCAACCCGGGCGGTTCCTTCGGGTCGTGGAAGGGACTATCAGGGGTACGCCTCCAGCACCTTTTTCAAGGTTCGCAGCAGCAAATCATCGTCAAGGACCGTACGCGGGTCGAGAAGGACATTGTCATTACCGACCCGGGCGATGATTGGCGGATCTGCTTCGCGGAGTCGTTTCAGGAACGTATCTGTCGATCTGACGTCGAGCGCCAGAGCATACGTCGGCAGAGATTCCTCCGGCAGGCTGCCCCCTCCCACGGTCGATTCAGACGAGACGATCTCTCCGTGTCCCAGAGCGTCCCTCCACGCCTCCGCCCGGACCCGCACCTGCTCCGGCGTCAAAGCCATCATCCTCCAGATCGGGATTTCCCGCTCCGCTTCATCCCTGAGATAGTGGAGCAACGTGGCCGTGAGGCCTGCCAGGCTCCCCTTATCCGCGCGGACGGCGCGCGCCAGCGGGTGCTTCCTTACCTTTTCGATCAACTCTTTCCTGCCGACGATGATCCCCGCCTGCGGACCGCCAAGCAGTTTATCTCCCGAAAAGCAAACCAGGTCCACACCGCAGGCCAGCGACTCCTGGATGGTGGGTTCGTGGACCAGACCGTACTTTGCGGTGTCAAGCAAGGCACCCGATCCAAGATCGTCCACTACCCTGACGTTAGCCTGGTGAGCAGCGTCGACGATCTCGTTCAGGGCAGGCTCCTCGGTAAAGCCAACGATCTTGAAATTGCTGCGATGGGCGCGCATGACCAGGGCAGTCGGTTCTTCGAGCGCCTCCCGGTAATCGGACAAGCGCACCTTGTTGGTCGTCCCCACTTCGACAAGCTTTGCACCGGACTGCTTCATCACATCCGGGACGCGGAATCCACCGCCGATCTCGACCAGCTGCGTGCGGGAGATAATGACACGCTTTTTGTTAGCCAGGGCTGCCAGCACGAGCAGTACCGCAGAGGCATTGTTGTTGACCACCAGGGCAGACTCGGCGCCGGTCAGTTTCTGCAGGACCGATTCAGCATGCACCAGCCGCGATCCGCGCTGGCCTTTCTTCAAATCGTATTCCAGGGTTGAATATTCGCCGGCAGTATTCTGCACGGCTTCGAGGGCGGCTTTCGATAATGGAGCGCGGCCGAGATTGGTATGCAGGATGACCCCGGTCGCATTGATGATCGGCCGCAGGGTGGGCGTGGTCCATCCGGCGAGATAGGATTCGGCTTGGGCCAGGATCGCGTCCAGGTCGGGCAGCCCCACTTCCGGTCCAACTCTGAACCGTGCCCGGGCGTCCTCCAGGGTCTGGCGCAGGGCATCCAGGGTCAATGGCCGGCCAAACTCACGAATGAGGTTGTCCGCATTCTTCAATAGTTGTTCTACCGATGGAAGATCACGAAGGCTGGTCATCGCTGGTAACAGGCGGCTTCCAGTGAGCTTTTTCGCGCACGCGCATGAAGTACTCGATGGCAAACAATCCCCCGGCGAGACCCAGGGCAACGTACAGCGTGACGAGGCGGCCGAGTTGCAGCCAGGCAAGCGTTGCCCCATACACGCCAAACCAGAGCGCCTGGCGGACGATCACATTCGCTTCCGCAGTCTGTTCTCCTGGGAAGCGGCGGTGAAAAAAGTACACAATGGGCAGGAGAGTCCCGGTGACCGCCATCAGGGAGAGGACAAAGAACCCCCAGCGCTGCCAGACGTAGGGAAGAGTAAAGTTGATGAGGTAGTACAACCCACCCCAGCCAGCGATCATGAGCAAAAGTGACGAGATGGCGAAAGGTTTGAAGCGTAGTTGTCCATCCATTGCGGGAATTATACTCGGGTAGGTGAACACACAGATAAGTAAGAAATTAACTGAGCCGGCTTGGCAATGCAACCCGGCTCAATCGTTATGTCACTTTCGGTTCATACGACGGCTTGGCAAAATTATACTTTTTTCTTCGCCTCTTCGATCACTTCGATCAACTCGGGCAGGTCCATGCCGAGCGAGCGCAACTTTTCAGCGGTAGGGATGCTGTTCCGGTCCCAGCCGCGGCGCTCGTAGACGGCATCCATAAGCAGTTCATACTGCGCCTGGCGATAGCGGCGCAGTTCCTTCATCTTTTCTTCGGTGGTCATGCCTGCCGGATCGATCTCCAGCAGGCGCTTGAGCTGTTCGTCGTAACGCTCCTGGCGTGATTCATATTCGAGTTTGGTCACCGGCCCCATGGCGCGGTACGGGGGATAATCGTGCTGGCGTCCGACGCGTCCCATACGCAGGGCGAATACCTTCTGGAAGTTGTACACCCGCTCAGACTGCAGCAGCAGGTCCTCAACCCGGGTCGGCTTGCCGGTCACGCCCTGATGGATCCAGGTGTAGTTCTCCACGTGCTCCTCGACCTTGGCAGGTTCCTTGGTCTGTTTGTTGTTGGCAGGCGAGATATCGTTCCACGGCAGCTTGCACAGGCCGTGCAGGCTGAACCATGTTCGCCACATCGGGAAGTAGTGCAGGGCTTCGGCCTTGTCCTGGAAGGTGGGCAGCAGGTTGTGAACCTGGTCCATGAAGATCAGCCAGGCCTCATCGTGTTGGGGACCCTTGGTCGCCAGGCCATAGCCGCCCTGCTGGGCGATGGATTCCTTGGTCATGTATTCCGAGATCTCCATGCCCTTGATCTCCATGCCGATATCCTGCATGAAGACCGGGTCGGCGCCGAACTCGCGGGCGAAATATTCCTTCATGTAGCGCACGCCCTGCCCGACGATCACGCCAAAGCCTTGGCCGCGCGCCATCTGGTGCAGCAGCTCGAGGGCGGCCGCGCCGTTGCCAAAGTTCAGTTCCAGGCCGCCGGTGTGCTCCTTTGTGATCAGGCCTTCTTCATAACATTCCATGGCGAAGGCAATGCAGTTCGCCACCGAGATCGTGTCGATGCCATAGGTGTCGCAGTAGAAGTTGAGCTCGAGGACTTTCTGGGCGTCGAAGTTGCCGATGTTCGAGCCGAGGCCAGCGGCATTCTCGTATTCCGGTCCGTCGACAAGGACACAGGTCCCGGCGTAGGGTCCGGTCTGCACGGGGAAATGATCCACGCCGTGCGAACAGGACATGGTACAACCCAGCCAGCAGCCATCCGGCAACCCCTGGGTGAACTTCTCCTTCCAGACCTTCGAATCGATCTTGTGCGTGTCGGGGTGCGAGCCATAACGGAAGTTATGGGTTGGCAGGAGGTCGAAGTGGTCCATCACGTCCACGATGTTGGCGGTGCCGATCCTGCGCATCTGGTTCTGCGAATCGTCCAGCTCCGTAATTTCCTTGTTGATGCGCTGGCCCGCCCTGCGGATGAGCGCCATATCGGCCACGTTGTTCTTGTCGCCGCTCATATCGCTGAAACGGCAGACGATCGCCGCGATCTTCTTGTCACGGAGGACGCGTCCCGCACCGCCGCGGCCGGCCTGCTTGAGACGGGCTTCCTTGCGGCGGACGTCGTACCAGGTGGAGTTGATGGCGGCGATACGGGTGTGCTCTGCTGCCTGTCCCGCGGACAGGACCGCGACACCGCGCTTGCCTTTTTCATCGCCGCCGTAGCGGGCGGTCAGGATGTTGCCGATGAGGTGGGAGTCCTCCGCTTCGAATGAGTACGGCTCGATCGTCACCCGGCCGGTATCGCCGTCGATATAAAGGATCACATCCTCATCCGCCTTGCCCTGGACCTCGAGCGCATCGAAGCCAGAAAATTTCAGGAACGGAGCGAAATAGCCGCCGACATTGCTGTCGATCACATTGCCCGTGAGCGGGCTGAGCGTCACCACCGTCGATTTCCCGCTGCCGGGATAGGCCGTAATCCCACAGATCGGACCGTTGGCCACGATCAGCTCGTTCTGCGGGTCGTTCCACTTCGTCCCGGGTGTAACTGCATCCCAGAGCAGCTTGAGCCCGAAACCGCGCCCGCCCGTGAAGAGGTCCTTCATCTGCTGGGTGACCGGTTTTTCGAGAATGGTGTTATTGTCCAGGTTGATGTAGAGCGTGCGGTTGGCATACCCGCGCTCGACGGGGCGAAGCTCATATGTGAATTCTGCAAGCAAAGTCGATTCGGTTGGCAAAGCCATGGAAGTTCTCCTTATGTACGAAACCAAATAGAAGTGACAGTCGAAATCTCATCTTTATTATCCCAATCCTGACCCTGATTGCCTACTGATGATTATCCCCTTCTGCTAGTGCCAAGAGGCAGGGGGATGGGAGAGGATATAATCTATACATGTCAACTCCGATGGTTGAGCAGCCCCATGCTTCAGCGGGCGTATCGAAAACATCCGTATGAGGTTGAACATGGAGTTTGATCCCAACGGGTGGTCTCGATAGGTCCTCGCTATCGCTCGATTCACTCGACCACCGACGAATGAGATGAGGAGGATGCATGAATGTATCGGAAGCTATTCGCACAAAACGGGCTGTCCGCAAATTCGAGGACAAGCCCCTGCCGGAGGACGTGACCCTCGCCATCCTGAACGCCGGACGCAGGTCGCAATCCTCCAAGAACGAGCAGGCCTGGCAGTTTATCGTGATCCGCGACAAAGCGATCCTCAAGCCGCTTTCCGAGTGTGGACCGTGGGCGGGACACCTGGCCGGGGCCGCCATGGCCGTGGCGATCCTGACCCCCGATCCTATGGCCAAATTCCAGACCATGTTCGACGCGGGACAGGCGGCCGCCTTTATGCAGCTCGCAGCCTGGGAACTGGGAGTCGGCTCGGTCCCGGCGTCCATCTACGAAGCCGAGATGGCGCGCAAGATCCTGGGCTTTCCCTCCGAGTGGCATTTGCGCATTGCTTTATCCTTTGGTTATCCACAGGATGAGGAAAAGATCACGGCCCCACCGAAACAGGGCGGGCGCAAGCCTCTGGAAGAATTCGTACACTGGGAAAGGTGGTAAATCAAATGGACAAAATGCTGTACACTAAACTCACCGAAGTGATGGGCCGCGCAACTGCGGATGTGCTTGAAGCGTACTTAAAATCCGAAGAGATCGATGTGGTGCTCGTCGAAGAGGCGGTTCACCATGTAACGCACACCTTCTCCTTTGCGCCGGTTGAGATCTATGTTCCGAAGGCGAGCATCCAGCGGGCAAGAGAGCTGCTGAAGAAGTTCGAAGAGGCCGGGGACGAGGGGGAATAGAAATAAAAAAAAACGCCGCCATAACGGCGGCGATCACAAAGACAGTTAGGGTTGACTGTACGCAGGTAGTTCCAGCTTATCCAGAAAATAGGGGAGCATCTTGTGCCACCACGGCCAGTCGTGGTTGACATCGTGGCCCCAGAAATCGATCCAGTGCGGGATGCCTTTTTGTTCGAGGATTTGTTTCAAAGCCTGGGCATCCTCGCGCATCTCATCCTCCCAGGCGCCCTGCCCCACCCCGACAAAAATGTTGCTCTGGCGATACTGGTCGAGATACCAGGGGTCGTCCATATTCGGCAGATAGGCCAGGGGCGTGTTGAAATAGACATTGTCATCCATGTAATCGCCGATGAAGTAGTTCAGGCGGAAGAGCCCGCTCAGGGCAATGACGGTATCGAAGAGGTCGGGGTGCCGGAAGAAGAAATTGGCAGCGTGGTAGGCGCCCAGGCTGACGCCGGTCGTCAGGAACTTCTGGGTGGTTTCCCCGCTGTGTTTTCGCATAAAAGGAACAACTTCCTCGACAATATAGCGATCGTAGTCCTGGTGGCGGCGGGCACGGTCGGCGGGATGTGCGTCGTAGTTGGACCAGGTCTGCCCGTCCAGGCTGTTGACCGTGAAGATCTTGATCCGCCCGGATTCGATATATGGGGACAGCACGCCGATCATCCCAAAGTCCTCGAACTCATGAAAACTGCCGGCCTGCGCCGGAAAGACCAGCACCGGCTTGCCATAATAGCCATAGACTTTCAGCTCCATGTCATGCCCCAGGCTGGGACTGAACCACTTGTGATATTCGGTCTGCATGACAGGTTTACTCCTGGATGAACTTAGCGATCGCAACGACTTCCTCCAGCTCTTGCGAGCGGACGAGGTAGCCGTAATTGCCGAGCGCGGCGCTGAAGACGCCGCTGATCGATTCGTGGTGGCTGATCTTGTCTCCAAAGGTGGACAGGATCTCCTGTTCGCTGTGAGCATATGAGCGGTTGCCCTTGCGGCCCACGTAACAGCAAAAATACTTTTGGGAATAACCGGGATAGGGAAACCCTTTTCCGGCGACGATGCTTGCCCAGGCATTATAAATGTCGATATCGCAGGCATAGTTGAACATGTCGGTG
>DATAKV010000144.1:0-2665 GCA_036261375.1 Anaerolineales bacterium | reverse complement strand
CAGCAGGGAACCGACCAGCCCAAGCATATGGATATACTCCAGGGGCTTGTTTTTCCGTGTCCGGGTCAGAATGAAAAGCATGATGATCGCAAAAGGGACGGCCAGCAGCAGGTTGGGTAAAGGCGATCCGGCACGCGCCATCAGGGAGGCAAGCGAGCTGTTCCCGGCGATCAACAGTCCGACGCCTGGATAGGCAGTGAGGGCGGAGAGCCACTGCCCGTAGACCGATGGCCCGTACACCGCGATCGGCAGCAGGCTGAGGGCCAGGCCGGAGATGAGGGCGCTGCGAACAATAACCCTGTCCCCGGACAAAGCCAGCAGTGCCAGCCAGAAGAGGAAGTTCGGCCGGAGGGCGACGATCCCTCCCAGGGCGATGCCTGCCAGTACGAGGTAGCCGCGCTCCGTAAGGATCCATACCGCCAGGATCGGAATCAATAGAAGGATGTAGATCTGTCCGACGGCGAGAGTATGCCAGAATCCAGCCAGGGAGACTGCCCATATCAGACGGGGAATACTCGCCGCTCGCGGATAAGCAAGAGCCAGGAGCAGGATGCATGCAGCGTACAGAGCTGCGCTTGTCATCCGCCATCCATTCGCTGCACGGAGCGGGTTGAGGCTTGCTAGTGGAGAAAAGAGGAAAAGGGATAAGGGTGGATTGAGATTGGGGGACAAGAGCGCTTGCCCGGTGCGCTGTGAGCGGATTTGAAAAACAAGCGGTGACCGGGTGGTGTAGGGATCATTTCCTTGCGCATTTTCACGGCTAGCAGCGATGAAGGAACCGAAGTCCATCAAATGTTCAAAGGCCGGAGCGGTTGTCAGCCCATTGAGACAGATGCTCAGAAGTAAGGTGACAGTAGCCAGAAGCGTTAACCAGACACTCCGATGAATGGGTAGACGAAGCCTGGTACGCATGGATCTATTTCGTAAACTTCCTCTGCCACTCGAACAGCTTATTGAGCGCTTCGATGGGGGAGAGGGAATTAACATCCACGTTCTTCAATTCGTCCAGCAGCGGGCTGGAATCGGGGAAGAGCATGGCCTGCTGGGCGGCATGCGGGTCGATGCGCACGGCCCGGCCGGAGGTCTTCTCCAGCTCGGCCATGATCTCGCTGGCGCGCTGGACCACCGGCGAGGGCAGGCCCGCCAGCTGGGCGACATGGATGCCGTACGAGCGGTCCGCGCCGCCGGGGACGATCTTGTGCAGGAAGACCACTTTTCCGTCCGCTTCGCTGACGGCCACGTTGTAATTGCGTACGCCGGGCAGCAGCTCGGCCAGCTGGGTCAGCTCGTGATAGTGAGTGGCGAAGAGCGTCTTGGCACGCAGGTGCGGGTGGTTATGGATGTACTCGATCACCGCCCAGGCGATCGACACGCCGTCATAAGTCGACGTGCCGCGGCCGATCTCGTCCAGAATGAGCAGGGAGCGCGAGGTGGCATGGTGCAGGATATTGGCGGTCTCGATCATCTCCACCATGAACGTGGACTGCCCGGCATGGATCTCGTCCTGGGCGCCGATGCGGGTGAAGATGCGGTCGACGAGGCCGATCTTTCCCGCCCGGGCCGGGACGAAGGAGCCGATCTGGGCCATGAGCACGATCAGGGCCGCCTGGCGCAGGAACGTGCTTTTCCCGCTCATATTTGGCCCGGTGATGACCCGCACGATCTCGCCGTCCTCGAAGATCACGTCGTTGGGGATATAGCGCCGGCCCTGCAGACTCTGCTCCACCACGGGATGGCGGCCCTCGTGGATCTCCAGCCCGCCTCCGGCATGAACCTGCGGCCGGACGTAGCCGCCGAGAGCGGCCGCCTCTGCCAGAGCGGAAAGAACGTCGAGCTGGGCCAGGGCCCGCGCTGCTTTGAGCAGCTTGTATGCCGATCTGCCCAGGGTCGCGCAGACCTCCTTGAACAAGCGCAGCTCGATCTCGCGGATGCGGTCTTCGGCGTTCAGGACGAGCGTTTCGTATTCCTTCATCTCCGGGGTAATGAAGCGCTCGGCGTTGACCAGGGTCTGCTTGCGGATGTAGTTCCCGGGCGCCTTCTCGGCCGCGCCCCGTGAGATCTCGATGTAATAGCCAAAGACCTTGTTGTAGCCCACCTTAAGGGTCTTCAGCCCGGTGCGCTGGCGCTCGACCGATTCGAGGCTGGCGATCCAATCCCGGGCATGTTTGGAGGCTTCGATGACCGAGTCCAGCTCCTGTGAGTAGCCGCGGCGGATCACGCCGGTGTTCTGCAGCGTGGCAGGCGCATCGTCGTCGATGGCGTTCTGCAGGAGGGCGAGTTCGTCGGCCATCGGATCCAGTTTTGGAAGCAGGGAGGCGGCTTCCTTTTTCGGGTCCAACGCCGCGGCGATATTTGGTATACGGGCAAGTGTGTCTTTCATGGCGTTCAGGTCGCGGGGCTGGGCCTGGCCGGAGAGGACACGGTTGACCAGCCGCTCGAGGTCGGCCAGGGGCTTGAGTTCGGCGCGCAGCCCCAGACGCTTCATCCCATCGTCGAAGAAGGTTTGCACGCCGTTCTGGCGGCGCTCGATGCGCTCCACACTCAACAGGGGCTGGTTGACCCACTGGTGGATCAGGCGCCGCCCCATCGGCGTGACGGTCAGATCGAGAGCGCCGAGCAGGGAGCCTTTGCGCTGGCCGTGCAGGGTCTCATCCAGCTCGAGGTT
>DATAKV010000138.1:0-10922 GCA_036261375.1 Anaerolineales bacterium | reverse complement strand
GGGACCTATGGGAAGGGCGAATTTGGTAATCCTGCCGACGGAGTGGACCTTCTCGCTGCGGCGCGCTCGGTCCGCCTGCCGACGCGTGAGAACTGCGGGAAATGTCACTTCGACGGCGGCGGCGGCAACGGCGTCAAGCACGGCGACCTCGACGAGAGCCTGTACTTCCCAGGTGAGAACAACGATGTTCATATGGGGGGCGAGCTCAACCTGCAGTGCACCGATTGCCATTGGACAAAGGATCACCAGGTACTTGGCCGTATGCTGGCTGACAATTACACCATTGATCCGCAGCAACAGGTTTCCTGCGAGCAGTGCCATGTCGACCAGCAGCACGAAGATGAACGTCTCAATACCCACCTTTCGGCGGTAGCCTGTCAGACCTGCCACATCCCTGCACTTGCCACCGAAGATCCGACCAAGGTCTACTGGGACTGGTCCCAGGCCGGGCAGGAGGGCCGCGTGGATGATCACTTCACCTATCTCAAGATCAAGGGCGAATTCGTCTACGAGACGGATTATGCACCCACCTATCTCTGGTTCAACGGCAACAACGAATACCGCTACCTGCTCGGCGACAAGATCGATCCGAACGGCATTACCTACATCAACAAGCCGGCCGGTTCCATCGGCGACTCGAACGCCAAAATCTTTCCATTCAAGCTGCATATTGCAAAGCAGCCCTACGATGCCGTGAATAACTATCTTCTTCAACCCATCACCGCCGGACAGGACGGCTTCTGGACCAACTTCAACTGGGACCAGGCCTTTGAGCTGGCTGAGCCGGTCACAGGCCTGGACTACAGCGGCCAGTATGGGTTTGCAAAAACATACATGTACTGGCCGACCACACACATGGTCCAGCCCTCCGAAAGTGCGCTGCAATGTGAGTCCTGTCACGGTGACAATGGCCGTCTGGATTGGGATGCCCTTGGCTACCCCGGCGACCCCCTGGAATGGGGCGGGCGGGAGTAATGGAAATGAAAAAACCGACTCTCTATATTCTTTTGGGATTGCTCATCATCCTGTCTACAGCCTTCGGGATCCGCTCCGCTCTAGCGAAGCCGGTATCGGCTCCCGTTGAACAAGCATCCCCCCTTCACCCAACCTTTGCCCTGCTCGATGAGAAAGGCGAAAATGTTCTCGCGTCGGGCGAGCCAGTCTCGACCATGCAGACCTGCGGGCAGTGCCACGATACCGGGTTCATCCAGGGCCATGCCTTCCACTCCGACCTGGGACTGAGTGACTACAAGGAGAACGGCGGCCTCAACGCCAGCCTGGGCACCTTTGGAAAATGGGACCCGCTCACCTACCGCTTCCTTTCCCGGCAGGGAGATGAACGACTCGATCTTGGCACGCCTGAGTGGCTGATGCTTTATGGTGACCGTATCGCAGGCGGCGGACCGGCGACCACGGCCAGGAATGGCCAGGCGCTCGAATCCGCTCCGCTCAGGCAAGACAATCCTGAGACAACCTACCTGGCAGACGATGGAAGCGTCCAACTCTGGCACTGGGATGCCGGTACGATGGAAATGAACTGTTTCCTCTGCCACCTTGAAAACCCAAATCTGGATACCCGTAAAGAATTTATCCGGGTTGGCGGTTTTAACTACGCCAGCATGGCGACATTGGATGGCACAGGGATTGTGACCCGAAATACCCAGGATGGCGGCCTGGACTGGAATCTGGAAGCGTTTACGGAAAACGGCGAGCTCAAACCCGAGATCGTCAAGATCCAGGACCCAACCAATTCCAACTGCGCTGCCTGTCATGGCGAGATCCACACTGGCGATGAGCCACTCAGCCTCTCGGCGGGCGATTTGAGCTACCCGCAGACGGCAACTACCGGCCAGGTAATCGCCTCCCAGAAGATCTCGGACTCAGGTGTGAACCTGAGTGGCAAGAGCGAGCTTAACCGGTCCTGGGATATCCATGCCGAACGGCAGCTGCAATGCACCGACTGCCACTATGCGCTGAATAATCCCGCTCATGCCGATGAGACCCACAAGACCGAGCCCGATCACCTGCTCTACGACCCGCGCGTGCTGGATATCGGCGAATATCTTCAGCAGCCAGACCATAATTTTGCCCGTGGGCAGAGCGCCCAATACAACGTCGCTCCCGAGCTTAAGGGCACCATGCGCCGCTGCGAGTCCTGCCACGATGCACAGCAGGGACATGCCGACTGGCTGCCCTACGTAGACCAGCACATGTCCGCCGTCGCCTGCGAAACCTGTCATATCCCGCAGATGTACGCACCTGCCATCCAATCCTATGACTGGACCGTCCTCTCCCTCGATGGCGAACCTGCCAAGAGCTATCGCGGTGTGGAAGGCGACCCGGGCGCGGTGACCTCGCTGGTCACTGGCTACAAGCCTGTCCTGCTAAACCGTACCAATGTCGATGGGCAACAGCTGCTCGCGCCATACAACCTGATCACAACCTACTACTGGGTCTACGAGGATGCCAGTGGGAATGAACGCCCCGTCCGCCTCCTCGACCTGGAGATGGCGTACTTCGAAAACGGACGCTACGCAGCCGATATCGTCGCGGCCTTCGACGTCGATGGGGACGGCTCGATTTCAAGCGCCGAACTGGTGATCGATACTCCTGCGAAGGAAGAATCCGTCAAATCAAAGCTTCTCTCACTCGGACTCGGGAACCCGCGCATCGAAGGCATCACCCAGCCCTACAGCATCAACCACAATGTGACCCGCGGCGAGAACGCAGTCAATGACTGCCAGATGTGCCACAGTGACGAGTCACGCATCGCACAGCCGATGCAGCTCACCAGCTACTCACCCAGTGGAGTCCTGCCCGTGTTCGACCCGGCTAACAACGTCAATGCCACCGGGGAAATCGTCACAGCCGAAGATGGCGCGGTCTATTACAACCCCGTCCCTGCCAGCGATGACATGTACGTCTTCGGCTCCAGCCGCGTCAACTGGATCGACTGGCTCGGCGCGCTGCTGTTCGCCGGCACCATTCTCGGAGTCGCCGGCCACGGGACGCTGAGGTATTTCTCAACGAGGAAACGGCCGAAAGATCCGGCACGAACCGAGCGGATCTACATGTACGAGTCCTACCGCCGCTTCTGGCACTGGATGCAGACGCTGTCCATCGTCATCCTGCTGTTCACCGGCCTGATCATCCACCGTCCGGATGTCTTTGGCCTATTCTCGTTCCACGGTGTGGTCATTGTCCACAACGTGCTGGCGGTCATCCTGGTGGTGAACGCCCTGCTCTCGGTCTTCTACCACATCGCCACCGAGCGGGTCCAGGAATACATCCCGCGGCCCTACGGCTTCTTCGACGATGCCATCGTCCAGGCAAATTATTACATCTCAGGCATCTTCCGGAACGAGCCGCATCCCTTCGAGAAGCGGCCGGACAGCCGCATGAACCCGATCCAGAAGGCAACCTACTTCGGCATTCTGAACGTCCTCCTCCCGCTGCAGATCCTGACGGGAGCGCTGATGTGGGGTGTGCAGAAATTCCCCGCCATCGCCGGCTGGTTCGGTGGTCTTCCCATCCTGGCGCCTTTCCATTCTCTGGTCGCATGGACATTTGCCACGTTCATTGTCGGCCATGTCTATATGACAACCACCGGAGCCACGCCGCTGGAAGCGATGCGAGGCATGGTGACTGGTTATGAGGAAGTGGAAGTGCACACACTCGAGGACGAAGCAACTATGCAAGAAGTGAATGTTTAGGAGAAATCGATGACAACCGCTCCTGTTACCAAGAAAAATATTTTCATACGCCCCGAAAAGGCCTACGTTAATCCCTACCTAGGTGGGGTAATCCTCGGAATTGTGCTGTTCCTGGCATTTTTCCTGACAGGAAACGGACTTGGCTCTTCAGGTGCCACCAGCCGCATCGACGCTCTGATCGTTGATGCGATCGCACCCTCCCATGTGGACAACAATCCCTATCTATTGAAAATGGCAGGCGGGGACAAGAATCCTCTGGACGACTGGATTGTTCCGGTATTCTTTGGCGCACTGCTTGGCGGTTTTGCATCAGGATGGTTCAACGGACGCCTTAAGTTCATGACCACCAAAGGCCCCAATATAACCGACCGCACACGCTGGCTCATGTCTTTCCTGGGCGGCATCCTGTTCCTGTATGGCGCCCGCATGGCACGCGGCTGCACTTCCGGCCAGGCACTCTCTGGAGGTGCCACACTTTCCGCCGGATCATGGCTGGTTATGTTCGCCATTTTCGGGGGCGCATACGGCATGGCGTATTTTGTCCGTAAGTTGTGGAAGTAAAGCATCCACTCGAAAAAGGAACTTCACAATGTCATTCCCTCTCCCCGATTTTATTGCAGTCAGCGCCGCCAACCCCTGGACGTATGTGCTCTTCGGAGTGATTGGCTTTGCCTTCGGGTTTACCCTGGAAATGTCTGGTTTTGGGGACTCGCGAAAGCTTGCTGCGCAGTTCTACTTTACAGAGCTCACAGTGCTCAAGGTTATGTTCACTGCCATAGTGACCGCGATGGTCCTGCTCTTTGGCGCGGTAGGGCTCGGCCTGCTCAATTTCAACCAGGTCTGGGTCAACCCAACCTATCTATGGTCTGGCATCCTTGGCGGACTGATCATGGGCGTAGGCTTTATTGTCGGCGGCTTCTGCCCAACCACATCTCTGGCGTCGGCCTCCACCGGAAAGATCGATGGCATGCTCTTCATGCTTGGAGGATTTGTAGGCGCATTCCTGTTCGGCGAGACCGAACGTTATTTCACTAACTGGTACAACAACGTCGGCTACTTTGGCCGCCTGACCCTTGACCAGGTGTTTGGGATCCCGGTCGGCTGGGTTGTCCTGCTCGTTGTACTGATGGCTCTCTTTATGTTTTGGGGCGCGGAACAGCTCGAGCGGATCGTCGGAAAGAGGGATCTGAGCAGGGAGCCAAAACTGCGGTTGGTCGGCGCCGGTGTTCTCATTGCGATGGCACTGGCAGTCGTGTTCATTGGTTCGCCTTCGCTTGAGCAAAGATACAACAAATTAAACTTTACCCGCACCGAGACCATCCCGCAGGAAAACGCCGATCCCATTGTCAACACACATATCTATTCTGCCGATGAAATGCTTCAGAAGCGCCTGGTGCAGATCACACCTGCTGAGGTGTTTAAAACCATCTATAACCAGAATGTCAATTTGATCCTGCTGGACGTGCGTTCTGAAGCGGATTTCAACCTGTACCACCTGGATGGCGCCCTCAACGCTCCGCTGGAAAAGCTGGCATCGGTCATCCCGGCCCTGTTGACCGAGCCGCCGGCTAACAGCGTCTTCGTGTTGATGAGCAACGATGAGGCTGCCGCCACCGATGCGTGGAAACAGCTTGTCGCCTCGGCCGTTCCAAACGTATATATCCTGGAAGGAGGCGTCAATAACTGGATCTCATTCTTTGGGAGTGAGGAAGGCTTCGAGTTGGCAGCAAGCGCAGGAGAAGATCGGTTGGGCTACATCTTTCCCGCCGCCCTGGGAAGCAAGTACGAGTCTTGTGACCCGAACCCAACCGAATATGAACACCTGGACTTCGAAGCAAAGATCAAGCTCGAGCTCAAACGCGACAAGAGCGGCGGCGGATGCGGATAACTCACAAGGAGAATTACACATGGAAATGATTATTGACTTCCCGGGCGGGTCGCGCGTGGATGCTCACTTCAAGGGCATGAGCGTACCGACCGACCAGCCTCCTGCTTCCACGGCGCCCATGCCTTTCGACCTGTTCCTGGCATCCATCGGAACCTGTGCGGGCATCTATATTCTGGGCTTCTGCAAACAGCGCGGCCTGCCCACCGAAGGCATCCGGATCGTCCAGCGCATGCATTCCAACCCTGCCACGGGCATGATCGAGCAGATCGATTTGGAGATCCAGATCCCACCGGCCTTCCCCGAGAAATATCGCGATTCACTGATCCGGTCGGCGGAATTGTGCAAGGTCAAGAAGCATATGGAGCAGCCTCCAAAATTCAATATCACCACGCAGACAACGGAAACTCATTCCCTGAATTGATCAAATGTATGAAACGAAAGTCCCTCCAGCCGGAGGGACTTTCGTTTCGTGGAGAAACTTCATTTATTGTTCTGTAATCTCGATCGTCTCGATGGCATCGCCCTGAAAATCCGGGTTCTGGTCGGGGTCACGCCGGGTGAGGCTGTTGACCACATCCATGCCTTCGATGACTTCGCCAAAGATGGTGTGGCGGCCATTGAGATGCGGCGTGGGTCCATAGGTAATAAAGAACTGGCTCCCGTTGGTATTGGGGCCGGAATTAGCCATGGCCAGCAGGCCTGCCCGGTCGAATGTCCGGCTCGAAAACTCGTCCTCGAATGCATAGCCCGGCCCACCCATTCCTGTCCCGGTCGGGTCGCCGCCCTGAGCCATAAAACCATCCAGCACGCGGTGGAAGGTTGTGCCATCATAATAGCCTTCGCGGGCCAGAAAGACGAAATTGTTGACTGTCACCGGGGCTTCCGCGGGAAAGAGCTGCACCACGAATTCACCGCCACCGGCGAGCTTGAACGTGGCAAGATATTCCTTGGTCACATCGATGGTCATCGGGGGAGCTGCATCGTATGCCAGGAACTCACTCGCAGGTGCCGCTGTTTCGGCCGGTGTATTCCGGGGGAAGAGCAGCCAGGCAAGTCCGAGGCCAATCAACACAAGCAAGGCGATACCAATATACTGGATCGTTTTTTCGGTCTTTTGTTTCTGCTGGGCGAGTACACGGGCTTCGATTTTCTTTTTGTTGGCCATTCCTGATTTACTCCGTGGTTTGATGAGTCCATTGTACCAATAATACCTGACTGCCAAAAAGAGGACGTTCCTCTGCCTGTCGAAAGCCTCGTTTGAGAATATAATCACAATTGTGCAACCATCCCTATTTCGCAAACAGGTCTACCTTCCGCAGGACCACGGTTCCTGGGTGTTCATCTTCAGTCCGCTGCTGATCGGTCTTTTTGCAGGAGGACGATTCACGGTCGCTTCCCTCTATCTCGTCATCGCGGCCATCGCAGCCTTCCTCGTCCGCCAGCCGATCACTATCGCGGTCAAAGCCTGGACAGGACGCCGCGCCAGAAGCGACCTGCCCGCAGCACGCTTCTGGATCGTAATCTATGGAGCGATCCTCCTGCTTGCATTGATAGGTCTGATCCTGTCGGGTTATGCGTACGTTCTTTTTCTTGCGGTTCCGGGTGTCCCGGTCTTTGCCTGGCACCTGTGGCTGGTCAGCAAACGCGAGGAGCGCCGGCAGGTCAATGTCGAGATCATTGCCACGGGAGTCCTGGCTCTCGCTGCACCCGCCGCCTACTGGGTTGGAACTGAACAGTACGATCCAATGGGCTGGTGGCTGTGGGTCCTGACCTGGCTCCAGAGCGCGGCGAGCATCGTCTACGCCTATCTGCGGCTCGACCAGCGGAGCCTGGACCGGGTTCCCAGTCGAAGCGAGCTGTGGAAGATGGGATCGCGTGCGTTCGCGTACACGACGTTCAATCTCATCTTTTCATTCGCGTTGGGCGTTTCATCCATTCTCCCGACGTTTATCTTCCTCCCCTACCTGCTCCAGTGGGCTGAGACAGTCTGGGGCATCTTTCGGCCGGCCATCAAGTGGAAGCCCACCCGCATCGGTATCCGCCAGTTGATCGTCAGCACACTCTGGACGGTTGTATTCATCATCAGTTGGAGGCTCTAGTGGACGAGTTGAAATGGGAATTGCTCGCAGAAGTGCAGGGAAGGCTCGAAGCCGAGTTTCTCAAAAGTTATATCGAAGCCCAGGGGATCGAGGTCGAGCTTTTCCAGGAATCGGTAGGGCATCACATCTATCCGGTCACCGTAAATGGATTGGGACGCGTGCAAATGTTCGTTCCCAGGGAACAGGCGCAGGAGGCACGCAGGCTCCTGCAAGACTACAACAATGCAAAAGAATGACGCAGGTCAGTGATCCAGCATGCCAAATCCATCACAGCAAGCGTCCAGGCATGAAATACCAGGCTTCATCCCTCGACTTCTGCCACTCCTGGTAATCCTTATCCTTTTCCTTTTAGGAACATCTATCGCTACGTCAGGCGCACAGGCCTCGCCTTTGGCCCAGGAGACAGCAGGTCCACCTCCTCAACCCACTCCTACATTCGATATCCAGCGCCTCGCCCGGCCGATGATCGATGCCGGGTACGCGCAGCAGCTGCATAAAGGATCTGTCATCTATTGGGGCGTGTGCATGGCCTGCCACGGCGACCGTGGACAGGGATTGACCGAAGAATGGCGCGATGCCTACGGGGAACAGGACCGCAACTGCTGGCAAAAAGGCTGCCACGGGCCGGACCACCCCGACAACGGCTTCCTCATCCCGAAGACTATGATCATCCCGGCTGTTGCGGGTTCTGGCCGGCTGACACGTTTCAAGAACGCCCAGGAATTGCACGACTTCATCTTCGCCAGCATGCCCTGGTGGGACCCCGGCCAGCTGTCAGACGAAGAGGCCTGGCAGACAACGGCCTATGTCCTCAAGCTGCAGAAGGTCATGCCGCTCGATTTTGTGCTCAGCGACAGCAACGGATCCGCCATCCCCACGCAACACGCCGTACCACAGCCGCGGGACGACAGCCCGGCCGTGCTTACCTTGATCGGGCTTCTGACAGTAGCATCCATAGGACTCGTTATTCAAGACCTTTGGAGAAAGAAACCGGAGCTGTTCGAAAAGCCCAACTTCTTTCACCATCTGCACCCGCCGACCATCCCGGCCCTGCAGGCACGGCTGCGTTATACACTGGGCGCGGGCGGGCTGGCCGTCTTCCTTTGCCTGATCCTGCTGGTGACGGGCATCCTGGAGATGTTCTATTACATTCCAGTGCCCGAGCACGCCGCAGCATCGGTCGAGACCATCACATCGCTGGTGCCGTTCGGCGCTCTGATCCGCAATTTGCATTTCTGGTCAGCGCAGGCCCTTCTAATCGTCATTACGGTCCATCTGCTGCGTGTTGTCCTCACCGGGGCATACGCCAGACACCGAAGGCTGAATTATCTGATCGGCCTGGGGATGCTCGTGCTGGTCATCCTTCTGGATTTCACCGGTTACGTCCTGCGCTGGGACGAGGGGATCCGCTGGGCATTGATCGTCGGCACAAATCTGCTCAAGTCGATTCCGTGGATCGGCCACTCGCTGTACCAGTTGGTTGTCGGCGGGCCGGAGCCGGGGCTGTCGTCCGTGGAGCGTTTCTATACCTGGCACATATTTGTCCTCACGCTGGCAATGATCATTCTGGGCGCCTGGCATATCTTTCGCGTCCGGAGGGATGGCGGCATTGCCGTCCCTCCACCGGCTCAGCGCACAGATCCGGCCCGCATCTCCCGCTTCGACCTGGTCCGGCGTGAGGTATTGATCATGGTGATGGCGGGAGCCATTCTGCTTACCGTCTCTTTCCTCTTCCCTGCGCCGATCGAGCGCCCGATCACGCAGGCCGCAGTGGATATCGAAAACGCTAAGGCACCCTGGTTCTTCCTGTGGGTCCAGCAGCTTCTCAAGGTTGGAGATCCATTTCTGTGGGGCGTCGCCACACCGGTGATTCTCCTGGGTGTACTATCCCTTCTTCCCTGGCTGCTCCCCGAAGCAGGCGAGCATGAATATGGTCGCTGGTTCCCCGCCGGCAACCGCCTGGCTCAAGTCCTGCTCATTGCGATCCTGCTGGCCCTATCCCTCTTGACCTTCCTCGCCACCCTTCCTGCCGCTCAGTTATGAAAAACATCAACCGCCGTGACTTTTTGAAATTGTCCACGAATTCTCTCCTGGCTCTCTCCGGCCTGCTTGGCCTGGGTGGACTTCTTCGCTACCTGGCCTATCAATTCGATGCCCCGCCGCCCAGCGAGTTCGACATCGGCCCGGAGATCGATTTCCCACGTGATACCCGCACCGTGCTGGCTCATATTCCCGCCATGATCATCCACGATGAGAACGGGTTGAAAGCTCTCAGCCTGACCTGTTCCCACCTGGGCTGCATGGTGGAGACACGAAACTTCGGCTTCGAATGTCCCTGTCACAGCTCGCGCTATGAGCCGGATGGCCGTCTGCTGCGCGGTCCCGCCGCCGATGATCTGCGCATCCTGCGCCTGGAAAAATCACAGGACGGGCATTTGCACGTATTTACTGTATAAGAACGTTATACTGTAGCCAGTTCACCAAAAAGGAGAGAGTGGATGAATTTCGATTTAACGGACGAGCAAAAGATCTGGCAAAAAACGGTTCATGATTTCGTTGCAAAGGAAGTCCAGCCCAAAGCGCATGAAGTGGATGTAACAAGTGAGTTCAACTGGCCGGCCGTACGCAAGATGGGTCCGCTTGGGCTGCTCAGCCTGAACATCCCCGAGGCCTACGGCGGCGCATCCGTGGACTCGATCAGCGCGGCAATCGCACTGGAGGAGCTGGGCTGGGGCTGCGGCTCGACCGCCCTCGCCATCGCCGCCCACAACGGGCTGGGCATTACTCCCATTGTTCTCTACGGAAGTGAAGAATTAAAACAGGAATGGCTACCCAGGGTCGCCAGCGGACAGAACAAGCTCGCCGCCCTCGCCCTGACCGAACCCGGCGCCGGGTCTGACCTGCAGGGTGGCGTGGTCACGAAAGCAGTTAAGAACGGGGATGAGTGGGTTATCAACGGGGCAAAGATGTGGTGCACGAACGCTTCCATCGCGGAATACATCATCACCCTCGTCCGTACCGATCCGAACGGCGGCTCGCGATCCCTGAGCCAGATTCTTGTGCCCACGAACACGCCTGGTCTCAAGATCGGTCCACCCGAAAAGAAGATGGGGCTGCACGGCTCCCCCACCCATGCCGTGACCTATGAGGATGTGCGCGTTCCGCTGGGATACTTGATCGGCGAGGAAGGCAAAGGCCTGCAGCAGACCCTCTCCACTCTCG
>DATAKV010000126.1:0-6444 GCA_036261375.1 Anaerolineales bacterium | reverse complement strand
CACGTCAGCCTGCGCGACCTGTACGAAGTCTCCTGCCCTGAGCTGGATGTGATGGTGCGGGTTGCCCAGTCCCTGGATGGCTGTTATGGGGCGCGTCTGACGGGCGCGGGCTTTGGCGGGTGCACCGTCAACCTGGTGGCGCGAGAAGTGGCAAGTGAGTTTGCAGCGTCACTGGCAAAAGGCTATGAAGGAGAGACCAGTCTAAAACCTGAGATCTATATCACCCGCGCCTCCAACGGCGCGGAGCTGGTGGAGTAAAAGAGAACGTCCCGAAATTCGGGACGTTCTCTTTATTACAGGGCTGCCTTTGCGGCTGCGATCACTTCATCGTAATCCGGCTCGAGACCGTTGTGCTGCATGTACGCGGCATACGTGACGGTGCCGGCCCGGTCCACGACGAAGACCGCCCGGCGAAGCGTACGGCGCTCCCTGACGAGCAGACCGTACTTCTCACCCATATCCGTATTGAGAACATCCGATACCACCTTGACCCTGTCGATGCCGGCTCCGCCGCACCAGCGTTTCTGTGTCGGCGGCGGGTCCGTGCTGATGGTGTAGATGACGATGTCATCGCTGAGCCTGGCGGCTTCCTCATTGAAGCGGCGAGTCTCGCGGTCACAGACATCGGTATCCAGGGCGGGGACGGCAGAGAGAATGATGACTTTGCCCCTAGACTCCGCAACAGGATTGACCGAGCTCCAGTCCTGGGCTGTGACGGTGAACTCCGGCGCCGGATCGCCGACCTGGACATCATCCCCGATCACGGTGGCAAATTTATCCCCAAGCTTGAAAAAATCAGTACGAACGGTTGGCATTGCCTGCTCCTCCTTGAAATTGATTTGCCTATTTAACCACGGGAATTTTAATCTGTAAAAAGGGGAAACCTGTCTCGTTCATTCCTCTTCCGAAAGGGGCTGGAAACCGCGGCCCAGCACTTCATAAGCATTGGATGTGGCCACGAATGCCGTCGGGTCGACCCTGGCCACAATGGTTTTCAGGTTATTGATCTCGGTGACTGTCAGCGCGCACATCAGGATGGCTCGCTCTTCCCCTGTGTACATACCCCTGCCTTCCATCGCCGTGACCCCCCGCCGAAGAGCATCGAAGATCCCCTGGGAAATCTCTGCCGATTTATCCTGTTTTGTGATGATGAATGCCAGCAGCTGCGGGCGGCGGTGCTGCGGGTACAGCCAGGCGCGGATGCCTCTCTTGTCGCCGCCGGCCCGGGCGATCTCACGGCGCACATCATGCTCCAGATCCTCCCCGAAACGCGGCAGGATCTCACCGGTGGCGCGCGTCATCCGGATCGTATACACCGCCAGGAAGAACAGCCCGCCGTAGAATAAAAACCCGAGCATGATCATCACCTGTCCCGACAGAGGCCCTACGGCGGCCCGTTCGACAAATGCATTCAGATCGGCCGGCGGACCCGGGAACAGCCAGATCTTGGCGATCCAGGCCGCATACAGGATCATCATGATCCACAGGTAGTTCCGGCGCAGGCGCCTGCCAAACGCCTCCAGCATCGAGATCGGGAATTTGGGAGAGAGCAGGTTCTCGGCCAGGCTCTCCGCCCATTCAGGGGAAGGGTGAAAGGGAGGCACGAGCATGGCGGCATAAAAATCGGTCTCCATCAGGCGGACGCGGTAACTCCACAATTCATAATAACGGTATCGCCGGGCCTCGATGAACAGGAACCAGGCCACCAGCAGGGTATTCAAAATAATAATACTATGGTGAATGTCGGGCTGGCTGAACGCCACAGACAGGGTTGCGCCGGTGGCCACCACAGCCCAGTTGGTCGTTGTATCCAGCCGCTGGCGCCAGACATTGGCCCGCTGGACCTCCGCCCGGAAAAAATGGACCATGGCCGTGACGAACTCGCTGGCCTTGATGCTGTACCCGCGGTAGGTCCAGACCGGCTCTTCGACCGGGGATTGTTTTTCCGTCTTCGGTTTTCGTTTGGTGGAACCAGGTTTCTTGTCCATGACCGTTCTCCAGGTCCATTCATTATACTCACACGGGGACTATTGGGATTACATCCATCCTGAAAATTAAGAGACTTGTTAGTAGCATCTCGCAGAACCCGGATGCTACAATAATTCGATATATCCATACAGGTTCAAGGAAATGAAACGAAGCGTTTTAGTCTCGTTTTTTGTGCTTCTGACGTACCTGGCACTGCCCTTCTCCAGCGGTTCAGCCTTACCGGCAGGTGACCTCAACGCAGATGTCGACCTTAACTTTGCACCTGGCAGCGTCGTCCGGTTTGAGCATCTCTCCATCGAAGATGGCCTTTCGCAAAATGCCGGGCTTGACCTTTTCCAGGACAGCCGCGGCTATCTCTGGATCGGCACACAGGATGGGCTCAACCGCTATGATGGCTATTCATTCAAGATCTATAAACACGATCCCGACGATCCCACTTCCATCAGTCATAACAGCATATTGACGATCACCGAGGATGCCAGCAGCGCGCTGTGGATCGGGACCTGGGGCGGCGGCTTGAATCGCTATGATCCTGTCAGCGAGACATTCACACGCTATTTGCACGATGAAAACGACCCCGGCAGTATCGGCGACAATACCGTTACATCTTTAAAAGAGGACTCAAATGGAACCCTGTGGGTGGGCACGCTGGACGGCCTCGATCGCTTCGATCCGGGAACAGCCACATTCGAACACTATCAGAATAACCCTGATGATCCACATAGCCTGAGCAGTAATACCGTTTCGCTGATCTTCGAAGACGCAAACCGTCAGCTGTGGGTCGGCACGGGCGCGAACGGCATCGAAGGGTCCGGTTTGAACCGCTTCGACCCATCCACCAGTACATTTGCCCGTTATCAGCACAACGAATCCGACCCTGAAAGTCTTTCCAGTAATAACATTGCCTCCATCTACGAAGCCGAGGACGGGACGTTCTGGATCGCCACCGGTGGGTTCAGCCTGCACGGCGGCGGTCTCGACCACTTCGACCCGCGCACCGGCAAAGCAGAGCACTTCACGCACGATCCGGATGATCCTCACAGCCTCGGCGGCAATGACCTGATGAGCCTGTGGGGAGATGCAAGCGGCATGTTGTGGATCGGCACCTGGGCCAACGGCTTGAACCGCATGGATCTCTCTGCTCCCGGCACGTTTACGCGCTACCAGCACGATCCCTACTTCATCGACAGCCTGAGCGGAGATGAAGTCTGGTCGCTGTTCAAGGACCGCTCGGGAATCCTGTGGGTGGGCACCTCCCATAGCGGTATCAATATGCTGCCTGCCAACAGCGGGCAATTCAGCCTGTACCGCAACAACCCCAGCGATCCCACCAGTCCGGGCATCAGCGCCACCGGCGCCTTTGCCGAGGACAAACAAGGGAATATCTGGGTTGCCACCTGGGGCGCGGGGCTGGACCGCTTCAATCCGAACAGCGGTCTATTCACCCACTACCGTCATGACCCGGAGGATCCGAACAGCCTCTCCGATGACCTGTTCATGGACGTATATGCCGATGAGTACAACATGGTCTGGGCCGGGACGCTCGGCAAGGGCTTGAACCGTCTCAACCCGGCAACCAATCGGGTCACACACTTTTTCCACGATCCTGACGATCCGTCCAGTCTGGCAGATGACAATATTTCGTCGATCATCCCCGATAACAACGGAGGGCTGTGGATCGGGACATTTGGTGGCCTGTCGCATTACGACGCCCATGCCAACAAATTCATCAATTACAGCAATGACCCCAAAGACCCCTCCAGCCTCAGCCACAACATGGTTGTCAGCCTGTATATCGATTCGAAGAACAATCTCTGGATTGGGACCTGGGGCGGAGGCCTGAACCATCTGGACCTGAAACAGGCCGCTCATTCCGACCCACAGCTGGCAAGCTTTACCCGGTACCGTAATACCCCTGGCGATCCTTACAGTCTGAGCGAGGATTCGGTCTGGGCGATTCACGAATCCGCGGATAGGAGTCTGTGGCTTGGCACACAGCTGGGACTGAACCGCCTCGACCCCGAAACCAGACAAATCACGCACTATACTGAAAAGCAGGGCCTGTCCAACAATGTATTGCTTGGCATACTCGAAGACAACAACGGCGACCTATGGCTGACCACCAATAACGGCTTGAACCAGTTCAACCCGCGGACCGGAGCAGTCACGATCTACGATTCATCGGATGGATTGCAGAGCAACGAATTCAATTCGAACGCCTATTACCACGCCCGCAACGGGTCCATGTACATTGGCGGCATCAATGGCTTCAACCTGTTCGACCCCGACAATATCCAGCCCAATCCTGTTGCACCGCCGGTAGTTGTGACCCGGTTTGAGGTTTTCAACGAACCTCTCGCTGTCGATCTTTCCGGGCGTGAGCCGATCCGGCTGTCCTACAAACAGGACTTTATCTCCTTTGAGTTTGCGGCTTTCGATTTCCAGGCCCCGCAGAAAAACCAGTATGCCTACATGCTGGAAGGTTTCAACAAAGAATGGATCCAGGCGGGCAGCCGCCGGTATGCCACCTATACGAACCTGCCGGGCGGCAACTACATCTTCCGGGTGAAAGCATCCAACAGTGATGGGATCTGGAACGATACGGGCGTTGCCATTCCGGTGGTCATCACACCGCCCGTTTGGCAGACCTTCTGGTTCAACGGTGCAGTGATCGTGATACTGGGGGCACTGGTCGCCAGCGGATTCCGGTGGAGGCTGAATTCGGTCCGCTCCCAGAACGTCCGTCTTGAGACGGAGGTGGCCGAGCGTACGACCGAGCTGCGCGAGACCAACCTCCTGCTCGAGAAGGAAGTGGAGCAGCGCAAGCGGGCCGAAGCGGCGCTTGCCCGGCGCGCAGCCGAGGAGTTGCAACAATCGGAAGAACGCTTCCGGGTCATGTTCGAGAGTGCCGGGATCGGCATTGCCCTGGTCGGGATGGACCGCCGCCCGCTGGAAGCGAATGCTGCCATGATCCAGATGACCGGCTACACGCCTGAGGAATTTTTCAAATTAAGTGGTGCCGATCTGAGCTACCCGGAGGATGCCGATATCGGCATCCCGGAGCTGCAGGAGGTGCTGGCTGGCAAGCTGAACACCTACCAGATCGAGAAACGCTACATACGGAAGAGCGGAGAGCCGTACTGGGTCCGGCTGACGAACTCGGTTGTCCGCGCTCCGGATGGAAAGCCTGAATACTTCGTCACGATGGTCGAAGACATCAATGAGCAAAAACATTCGGCGGAGGAGCTGCGCAAATCGCAGGCCCGTTTCCAGGCCCTGTTCGACAATGTTGCGGTGGGAGTGGCAGTGATGACGCTCAGCCGGCGGCCAATTGCGTTCAACGCTGCCACCGAACGGATCATCGGTTACAGCCTGGGGGAATTGCAGGATGTCGACCCTCGTACACTTGCCGTGCCGGAAGACCGTCCCATGGATGTTGAGCTCTACCAGGACCTGATCGCCGGCCGGCGGAACTCGTATGTGATGGAAAGACGGTACCGGCACAAGAACGGGCGCATCTTCTGGGCGCGGGTCAACTACACCCTGGTACGCGACCTCGAAGGCAGACCCGATTACCTGGTCGGCATCATCGAGGATATCGACGAACAGAAGCGCGCTGCCGAACGGCTCGCCGAGCAGGAAGCCGATTACCTGCTGATGCTCCAGCACCGGGTCAATGAGCGCACCCATGAGCTCGAACAGGCCAATCAGCGCCTGCAGTATGAGATCGAACAGCGCGTTCGCATCGAGAAGGAACTGGCCGAACGGGCTGCCCAGGAGGCCGTCACCGCCGACCGCACACGCCTGGCGCGCGACTTGCACGATGCCGTCACCCAGACGCTGTTCTCCGCCAGCCTGACGGCTGAAGTGCTGCCTGACCTGTGGGAGATGGACGTGGAGGAAGCGAAGAAGTCCACCGAGGAGCTGCGTCAGTTGACGCGCGGTGCGCTGGCCGAGATGCGGACCCTGCTGCTCGAGCTGCGTCCCGCCACCCTGACCCAGACACGGCTGAGCGACCTGATCAAGCAGTTGTGTGAGGCCTTCATCGGCCGCTCGCGCCTGCCGATCACACTGACCATCGAAGGTGATAGCGCACTGCCGCCGGAAGTCCAGGTGGCGGTCTACCGGATCGCCCAGGAAAGTCTGAACAATGTATTCAAGTATGCCCGGGCAACTCAGGTGAACGTCAACCTGTTCATTTCGCAGACGAGCGTCCACTTTGAGACAAGTGACAACGGCATCGGCTTCGACATGGCGAACAGCAAGCCGACCAGCCTCGGCCTGCGCATCATGCGCGAGCGCGCCGAAGCCATCGGGGCCGACTTCCAGATCACAAGCCGGATCGGTTCAGGAACCTGCGTGACCGTGACATGGAATGAAAACCCGGAGTTTAAGCTGAAAGTTTTATAGATATGCTAACGCCGCCCTCCCGGCGGCTGGAGCAGAGAGAACAAG
>DATAKV010000110.1:0-2865 GCA_036261375.1 Anaerolineales bacterium | reverse complement strand
CACTGCCACATCCTGGAGCACGAAGACATGACCATGATGCGCAATTACATGATCATGGACCATTCGATGCCCATGTAAGGTGATAGAGATTAGAGAGTAGAGAACAACAAGAGAAGAGCGGCATAGGTCGAAAGAAGAGTTCTGCCGCTCTTTCAGGGGTCGATATGGCTGTAGGCGGCAAGGGTAAACCATCTGTTAGGCCAGCTCCGAATCGAGCGCGGTTCACTCGGTTGTATTCAGCTCGGGCCGGCTAAAAACCACCGGATCGCCGGATGGCACAGGGGGCTTTCATACCAACATATTACGCTCACTTATCCATCGTTCAGGAAGAAGGAGACTTCCGGAAAGGATAATGCTCCGTTGGTTTCATTTCTTAGGTGTTATTGGGGAGTACTTTCGTTCGCTTGACAATCAGAACTTTTGTTCTATAATCGAAGTATGAACGCTCTCGATACACTGGTTGAATTAGCCGGCCAGATGGAGCTGGAACACGCAGAGGAGGCTCGCCCAGAGCCTGCGAAGCCTGCCTGTTTCACGCCGAAAGCCCATCCGGAGTTCAACGAAAAAGAGAAGCGAGCGGCGTTCGTCCACCCGGCCCAACTCCCTAACGGAAAACAGATCAAGCTGCTGAAAACCCTGCTCTCCTCGGCCTGTGAGCGGGATTGTTACTATTGTCCCTTCCGGGCAGGACGCGACTTCCGTCGCGCCACGTTCAGGCCGCAGGAGTTCGCCGAGCTGTTTATGAAGCTCAACCAGTCCGGGGCCGCCGAGGGCATCTTTCTCAGCTCGGGCATCGCGGCCGGTGGAGCCAATACCCAGAACAGGATCCTGGATACCGCCGAGATCCTGCGCAACAGGCTGGGCTATAAAGGCTACATGCATCTCAAGATCATGCCCGGCGCCGAAAAGGGCCAGGTGGAGCGCCTGATGCAGCTTGCGGACCGGGTCTCCATCAACCTCGAGGCGCCGACGACTGAAGGACTTGCAAAACTTGCCCCGGGCAAAACCTTTATCGAAGAGTTATTCCGCCCGCTGAAGTGGGTGGAGGAGATCCGTCGCACACAGCCAGGCTATAAGGGATGGAATGGACGCTGGCCTTCGACGGTCACACAGTTCGTCGCCGGCGGCTCGGACGAGAGCGACCTCGAGTTGCTGACGACCACCGACTGGCTGATGAAGAACGTCCGCCTCAAGCGTGCCTATTTCTCTGCCTTTCATCCCATCCGGGATACGCCCATGGAAAACAAACCGGCCGTGAACCCGCTGCGGGAGCACCGCTTGTACCAGGCCTCATTCCTACTGCGCGACTATGGCTTTGATCTGGAGGAGATGCCGTTCACCCGGGACGGCAACCTGCCCCTCCCCACCGATCCGAAGCTGGCCTGGGCCGAGCAAAACCTAAAGGAAAAGCCGCTGGAGATCAATCGGGCCGAACGGCACGAGCTTTTAAGGATACCGGGCATTGGTCCCAAATCCGTGGACGGGATCCTGAAAGCACGCCATAAACAGAAATTCCGTGACTTGACAGCTCTGCGAAAAATGGGCATCATTGTGGCTCGTGCCGCCCCTTTTTTATTACTCGACGGCCGGCGGCCGGAGACACAGCTGGCCATGTTCTAGCTTGTTTGGCGGAACATGCAGCAGGGGGATCGTAGCAAACAACATTACTGGTTGAAGGAGAATGGCTATGCAGACGCTTATTGTTATCAATCGTTGCTCTCAGGGGATCAGAAAGGCAGTCCTTTCGGGCTGTGACTTTTCGTAATTCAACTCACGGAAATCCAAACGAACGCTCGTTGAATTAGTTCGATTCCCCACGCACAGACTGTTCAAACAGGACAGGCTGTATGCGATTCTGCTCGTGAATCCAACCCAACTCTAGAGGAGATATACCGATGATCAACAAGACTAGCAGCCTCACCGCAATTTCAGTTGCAGATCTGCGATCCACCTTCAAGGGCAGGATCATAGCACCCGGCGATCCGGAATATGATTCGGCGCGTGCCACTTTCTATGGGGGAATAGATCGCCATCCTTCGGTGATCATCCGTGTGCAGAAGGCGGAAGAGGCTGCCAAAGTGGTTTCTCTCGCCCGCCAAACCGGATTGGAGCTTGCGATCCGCAGTGGTGGCCACAGTGTTGCAGGGCACTGCGTTTCCGATGGAGGCATCGTGCTTGACCTTTCGGATATGCGCGATCTGCAGATAGATGTGGCGAACAAAACAGCCTGGGCAGAAGCCGGGCTGACCGCTGGAGAAATGACTCAGGCGGTAGGCATGCACGGCCTTGCCATCGGATTTGGCGATACCGGCTCTGTCGGGATCGGCGGCATCACCCTGGGTGGTGGTGTAGGATATTTGGCCCGCAAGTATGGTCTGACCATCGACGACCTGCTCGCCGCCGAGATCGTGACCGCCGATGGTCAGATCCTGCATGTCGATGCGGAGTCACATCCCGATCTGTTCTGGGCCATCCGCGGCGGAGGCGGCAACTTTGGCGTGGTGACCCGCTTCCATTTCCGCCTGCATGACGTGGACGAGATCTACGGCGGCATGCTGTTCCTGCCTGCCACCCCGGATACGATCGCCTCCTTCATTTCTTTGGCAGAGGCGGCTCCGGATGAACTCTCGACGATCGCCAACGTTATGTTTGCCCCGCCGATGCCCTTTGTCCCGGAGGAAGCTCACGGCAAGCTGATCATCATGGGCATGCTCGTCTATGCGGGTGACCCAAAGGAAGGTGAGCGTGTGATCGCACCCTTCCGGCAGATAGCGCCGCCCATCGCCGACATGATCAAACGGATGAAATACCCGGAGATCTATCCGCCGGAAGATAACAGCTATCATCCGGTCGCCGCAGCACGGA
>DATAKV010000109.1:0-2391 GCA_036261375.1 Anaerolineales bacterium | reverse complement strand
TGGACCTGACCATGCGCTTCATTCCAACCTTTGCCCGTGACTTCCAGCTGACCGTCGATGCCCAGCGGGCTCGCGGCTATGAGCTGGAGAAGCTGAGCGGCGGGCTGGTGGAACAGGTGCGCAAGCTCGGACCGATCTTCGTGCCCGTCACCATCCACGCCATCATCGGCAGTGAGGATATCATCGACGCCATGGACCTGCGCGCTTTTGGCGTCGGCCCCCGTACCTGGGTGGATGTGCTGGTACGCCAGAACAAGGACCGCATCCTGATCGCCTTTGGTGTGACGATCCTGCTGGTATCCCTTGCCCTGGGTTTTATGGGCTACGGAAAGTTCTGGGTGCCGGAGGCACTGATCCGCCTGGCGGGCGGGTAGACGAAAACGAACGGCGCACTCGAAAGTGCGCCGTTCGTCTTTTCCCGTCATTGCGAGCGGAGCGAAGCAATCTCGTACTTCGTTTGCATATGCAAATGGCCTGTGAGATTGCTTACCTAAAGGTACGCTTCGCGGTCGTCGGGCTGAAGGGCTTCTCGCAACCCCGGCGTAGGCAGCCGGGGCAATGACGGTAACGTCTATTTAGTGCTTCCCCGGGTAAATCTCCCCCGCTTTGATGGCTGCATCCAGGTGGTTCTCCTGCGGCGGGAAGGTGCAGGTGGCGTACTCGGTAAAGGCACAGGGCGGACTGTAAGCCTTGTTGAAGTCGATCAGGACCCGGCCGTCTTTCTGTGCTTCGGTGTAATGGTAGCGGCCGGAGGGATACGTGGGATCCCCGTTGGTCAGGTCCATGAACTGGATGAAGAGCCGGCAGTCGGGCAGCTCTTCCACCAGCAGCTCATGCTTCTTTCCCTGGAGCTCAAAGGTGACAGAGCCCTGCATGGGCTCGTCGAGGATGGCGCCCAGGATGTCAGGCATTTTTACAATGCGGGGGATTTCAAAGCGGGTATACGCAGCAGGGACGCGGAACTCTTCTTTGACGGGATACCACTGCCGGCTGGGAAATGTGCGGCGCTCCTCCCGGGCATTGTCCCAGACCCGGATGCCCACGCCCTTCGCCCGGCGCAGCACAACCATGCGGATATCGCCAAAGGTAATGAAGCTGGGCACATCCTCCAGGTCGGCATCCAGCTGGATCTGTTTCACAGGCGTGCCGTTGACTTCGACATGTATATCGTCTTCGACGGTCAGGGTCGCATGCTCCCCGTCGAATTCGAATGTCCCCAGACGCTCCGGAGCCCGCCCGGGCAGCAGGATGTCGGCGTTCGGGTGGGAGCCGATCAGGCTGGTCCCCCTGCGGAGCCAGTACAGCCCGGCAAGCGCCAGCCAGCCATTCTCACGGCGCAGGTTGGCGTCCACTTCTTCACGCCACTTGAGGATGCTCTGTACGTATTGTTCGTCTGCCATGCGAGGGATTATACCTGCCGGCGGGATGTTGGAATTTACAGGTTTGTTATGTGCTTTATTTCCGTCATTGCGAGGAGGGCTTTAGCCCGACGACCGCGAAGCGTACCTTTAGGTAAGCAATCTCGTACTTCATTTGCATATGAAAACGAAGTGCGAGATTGCTTCGCTCCGCTCGCAATGACGGGGCAGGGAGTTACCCTCTATAAATCTCACCCGCCTCCACCCGGAAGGGGAGGTGGTTCTGCTGCGGCGCAAACAGGCAGGTGGCGTAGGGTGTGAAGGCACACGGCGGGCTGTAGGCATAGTTGAAATCGAGGACGACCCGGCCGTTGTTGACCGGCTCGGTATAGAGATAGCGGCTGGGCGGGTAGGTTTCGCGGCCGCTGGTCTGGTCCTTGAACTTGAGGAAGAGCCTGTCGTCCTTCACCAGGGTGACGTCCAGCCTGTACTTCTTGCCGTCATACGTAAAGCTGAGAGAGCCATCCATGCGGTCTTCGATCACTTCGCCGAAGGTATCGGGCATGCCGGTGACGTGCGGTTCGGGATAGGACGTGTAGCGGGCGTTGAAGCGGAACTCCTTGTTGATCGGGAACCACTTGCGCGGCGGCTGGGAGAAGCGCTCGTCCCGGCTGTTATCCCAGACACGGACGGCAACCCTGCCGCCATGCTCGTGCAGCGCCATGCGGATCCTGTTCCAGGTGATGTAGCTGGGATGGGCATCCTGGTTGGACTTGAGCTGGGCCCTGGTAGACAGCTTGCCGTTGATCTCCACCCGCACACCTACCGCCGCCTGGAAGCGGACAACCCTGCCCTTCTTCTCGATCACGCCCAGGAAGGTGGGAGCGCTCTCGGGCAGGCTGATCTCACACAGCGGGTTCGACCCGACCAGGTTGCGGCCTTCCTTCAGCCAGTGCAGCCCCGCCAGCGCCAGCCAGCCGTTCTCTTTGACAAGGTCATCAAACTTCTTTGCCCGCCACTGGAGGATCTGTTC
>DATAKV010000104.1:0-14598 GCA_036261375.1 Anaerolineales bacterium | reverse complement strand
CGGGCTGAACTGGTCTCCTACCCTGGAGATCCGTGAGAAACACGAGCTGATTACAGGCGGCATCTATGCCCATATCCGCCACCCGATGTACGCTTCACAGTGGCTGTGGGTACTCGCCCAGCCCCTGCTGCTCCAGAACTGGATCGCCGGGTTCATCAACCTGCTGGTTTTTATCCCGTTCTATTTCCTGCGCGTCCGGGAGGAGGAACGGCTGATGCTGGAACAATTTGGCGAACAGTACCGTTCCTACATGCAGCGAGTGGGAGCGGTACTTCCCAGGTTTTAGCAAGTACTGTTTGCACACAATTTTCTTAACAGAAACTAACCATTCCTCCCACCAGGGTCAGTTGATATTTGCTTTCCAAAGTGCTATAACTATTTCAGGGGAACCATCAGCACATTAACAACCCAAGTCAGACAAGGAGGTAGTATGGATCGTAACGTTGGACTGTGGATCGACCACAAACAGGCTTATGTTATCTCCCACAAGGATGGCATTGTCGATGTCATTCCTTCCAATATCGAGCCTCCCGCCCACTATTCCGGCGGGACCCAGCTTGGAGGAAAGCTGAACCAGAAGGCCGATACGGAGTTCCGCAGGAGCGACCGGTTCCGACTACAATTGAAGAAATACTATCAACAAGTCATTTCCGCCATCAAAGACGCCAATTCGATCTTTATCATGGGCCCCGGAGAAGCCAAGATCGAGTTCGAGAAGGCTATCCGCAGAATCAAAGCGATGCAAAACCGGGTCTTAAAGGTGGAAGCCGCCGATAAGATGACGAAGAATCAAATGATTGCCTATGTCCGTAAATTTTACAAGGATCGCCCCGTAACTTAATCTTTACAATTGAATAGACCAGAGAGCCAGAGCAACTACCTCTGGCTCTTACTTTTTAACGGCGCTCCACTCCCAGGCCAGGACCATCCGGAAGGAACAAGCGCGCGCCGTCATATTCCAAACCCCGATACGGGTCGTTGCGGATAAGCAGAGGACCGTCGAGGTCGGCATAGTCGCAAAGCGGAGCCAGGTGGGCTGCTGCTGTCACACCTACCGATGACTCGACCATACAGCTCAGCATGATCTGCATGTCATGCGCACGCGCCGTATGGATCATCCGCAGGGCTTCCCGGATGCCCTCGCTCTTCATCGTTTTGACAACTACCCCATCGACAGCGCCGGCCAGCTTGACCACATCCTGGGCGGTTTTGGCGGTCTCATCTGCGAAGATGGGAATATGTATGTTCTGCGCCTTCAACTTTTCCTTCAGCCAGAAATAACCCTCCACATCCTCGACGGCGAGGGGCTGTTCAATGAATTCCAGATCATAGTCCACCAGCCTGGGTATGATTGCCAGCGCCTGTTCACGCATCCAGCCCGCGTTGACGTCGGCGCGCAGCTTTGCATGGGTGACATTGCGGATCGCGGCGACGATAGCTTCATCATTGGCACTCCCTAGCTTAATTTTGATGATCGGATAGCCTGACTCCCTGGCCTGTGCCGCCATGATATCGGGCTCATCCATCCCGATCGTGAAAGACGTCATAGGCAGGTTGTCCGGATTCAGGCCGAACAACCTGTATATAGGCTGTCCCAGTCGTTTGCCCCACAGATCGTGCAACGCCTGGTCGATAGCTGACCGCGCGGCGCGTGACCCGGCAGGACGTCTGGCCAGGATGGCGTCCAGATCGAACGGATCTTCGCCCAGATTGGGCAGCGCTTTGAGGTATTCAATGATCCCCTGCTGTGTTTCCCCATAATATGGAACGGCTGCCGCCTCCCCCACACCTTCATCCAAATACACCAGCACATTGTGGCGCTGGTCACTCGCCCCATGGGCCACACGGAAGGTTGTCTTGAGTTCGAGTGAGATGGGTTCCCAGTGAAGTTTCATCGTTTGATCAAACCCGGTGGCCTGTTGAATGTGACCACCTATTGAAAGTTTTTATCTGGCTGGGATATAGCGTATGCAGGGCTGCTCAATCACCGATCTACCTTCAGCCTCGCCTCTTAAAGAAATCGAGGACCTTCGCGATCCATTCTTCCCGTCGCTCCTGATGGACGTTATGCCCTGTCGTTTCAGGAATCCACAGCTCAGCATCCGGAATGTGATTAGCGATATATTGGGCATGCTCATCCGGCGCGTTGACGGTGTCATCGGCACCCATGATGACCAGGGTCGACCTATCGACGCGCGCCAGCTCGAATGGTGCGTAATTCGGCTCGGAAATGATCTCCTTCATTGTCAGCCACAACAGGTCACGCCAGTATTCCTCTCCGTTGACCTCACCGTGCAGGGCAATCATCTCGTCGCGCCATTCGGGGACTTCGCGGGCGACACGGTCAGGATCGAAAATCTGCGGCTCGCGCTCGACCAGATAGCGGGTCACATAGGCATTGGCTGCCTGCGGAATGCAGGTTTGGACAACCTCGGGATATTCCATCAAAGTGACAAGTGCCACATTGCCCCCGTTGCTGTGGCCGATGATGTGGGCCTTTTCGTATCCCATGGCATGTACGAACGCAGCAACATCCTTTGCCAGTTCCAAAAAGGAATAGCTCTTGCGCGGGTTGTTGGACCGTCCATGGCCGCGGCAGTCGGGTGCGAATACTCGGTAGTACTTGGCCAGCTCGGGCGCGATGGAGTCCCAGTCGGTGTGGCTGTCGATCGTCGACCCGTGGACCAGCACGATCGGAGTCCTCTGCGGATCGTCCTCTCCATAGGCTTGATAATAGATATTCGCGCCGTTGATCTCGACGTAGGGCATTGTTTACTCCTGGGTCCCGCGCAGCCTGGGCTCCAGGGCATCCCGCAAGCCATCCCCGAGAAAGTTGAAGGCAAACATTGTCATAGCCAGCGCAATCGCCGGAAACAGCGCCTGGTTGGGATAAGCGCGCAGTGCCCTCGAACCGTCGGAGATCATCGAGCCCCAGGAGGGAGTCGGCGGGTTGACTCCCAGGCCAATGAACGAGAGGAATGCCTCCGTATAGATGTATCCGGGAATGGCAAGCGTTTCGAGGACGATCAGGGGACCCAGAATATTGGGAAGAATATGCTTGAACATGATCTGGGAGTTGGTTGCGCCAATGGATCGGGCTGCCTCGATGTACTCCTTTTCGCGGACCGAGAGGACCTGGCCGCGGGTCAGACGGGCCTGGGTCTCCCAGCCTGTGAGGCCAATACCAATCATGATGAAGAGCAGTCCGCCGAACTTGGCATCCAACTGCCCGAGGTAGTAAGCGAAGGTGCCTTCCTCAGGCTGGGCCAGCGTCGTGCGGAAAAATGCCATCAGCAGGATAATAAAAAGCAGGCCGGGAAAGGCGTAGAGAACATCCACCACTCGCATCATAATGTTGTCGACCCGGCCACCGAAGAAACCGGAGATGCTCCCATAGATGACCCCAATGATCAGGCTGATAATGGGGCCGATGAACGCAACCGCCAGTGAAACTCGCGTCCCATAAATGATGCGGCTGAAAAGGTCGCGGCCCAGCTTGTCGGCTCCAATTGGGTACTCCTCGTTGATTACCGCATATGGCTGCAAAGAAGGAAACAGCCGCGTGATCCAGGTGGGAACCGCGTTCGCATTGAGCAGGGACTGCTTCTCAAATGAGAACGGAGCGATAACATCGGCAAAGATGGCTGTCAGAAACAGCAGAAGGATAATGATTCCGCCCGTCATAGCTGCGCGATTGCGCACCAGGCGCTGAAACGCCTCCTGCCACAAACTGCGGCTTTTCGTGGTTTTACCAGGAATGGGAGCATCTACAGCAGGTGCAGAGGGTTTGGCTGTTGCTGTCATGAGATTACCTGTCAGTTGTAACGTATACGTGGATCAAGAACAGCGTAGACAATATCCACGAGCAGATTGGACATTACCAGGAATACCGCGTAAAGCAGGATCGTGCCCATAATGACCGGATAATCCCGATTGCTGATACTCGTCACAAAATATTTTCCCAGCCCCGGAATGCCAAAGACCAGCTCTGTGACAAACGTTCCTGTCACCAATGCCGCGAACAGAGGCCCGAGCACAGTGACCACCGGGATCAATCCATTCTTAAGGGCGTGTCCCATTACCACCGCGCGCTCATGGAGGCCCTTGGAGCGGGCGGTGCGAATGTAGTCCTCCCGGATCACCTGGAGCATGCTGGCCCGGGTCAGGCGGGCGATCACGGCGGAGCTGCCGAAACCCAAAACGAACGCGGGCAGGACAGCATATTTGAAATATTCCCAGGTCAGATTGCTGGGGAACAATCCCAAAACGAACGGTGGCTTGGCTCCCCATCCGGTAGGTGGAAGCCATTGAAGTAACACGCCAAAGATCCAAACCAGCAATGGACCTAGCACGATCGTGGGGACCGAGATGCCAAAAATGGCCACGCCCATGCCCAGATAATCGGGCCAGCGGTTGTGGTTGAGCGCAGACATGATCCCCAGAGGCATACCGATGACGACAGCAATACCCAGTGCCATGACCCCCAGCTGAAAGGAAACAGGCAGCTGTTCACGAAAGATATCGTTGACTGTCCGGTTCCGGGAGGCATAGGAAGGGCCAAAATTCATCCAGCGAAACCACGCATCCCCTACCTTAACGGTAATCAAATAATCGTCATCCGTCTGCAGGGTTGGCGCGGTCGTCGTGATACGCGGGAGAGTTACCCGGGAAAGATACGTAAAGAACTGTACAGGCAGTGGATCGTCCAGGTGGTAATACTTTTCCTTGTTGGCCTGGATCTCGGGCGGCAGCTTCTTCTCCTTGTCGAATGGCCCCCCGGGCACGGAGTGCATCAAAATAAACGTGATGCCAGACACCACAAATAACACCACAACCATATACAGCAACCGGCGGATAATGTAATTGATCATCTGCTCCTCTACACACCCAGCACTCTCTTTCGAGCTCTCTCCAGCGTGTCACGGATGGCTGCCACACCTGCTTCTTCGTCGCGATTCCGCAATGCCTGAATGATTCCCTCGTGGCCATGGCCCCATTGAAATTCCCGGTTGTGCTGCGATATATCCATATAGAACAGGCGCTGCGCTTCGTTCATTAAGGTCTCGTAGTACCAGAGCAACCGGCTGTTCCGGCTGGCAGCCGCCAATGTCGCATGGAATTTCCAGTTTGACTCGAGAAAGTCTTCCGCAAGGTCCAGACTTTTTGTATCGCCATTCACCCAGTTGTGCTTTTCCAGTGCATCGATCTCTTCATCCGAGATCTTTTTCACAGCGAGCCGGAAAATCTCCTCCTCGAAGAAAATGCGAGCCTCGAATATTTCCTTAATATCCGCCACAGAGATAGGCGTGACTCGAAAACCGCGGTTTGGAGTGTATTCCACCAATCCATCCTGTACGAGAGAAGTTAACGCTTCGCGAATGGGGGTTTTGCTGACCTGGAAGCGGTCCACAAATTGATTTTCGCTGAGAGGATCTCCGGGGGCCAGCTTGCATGTAATGATATCATGCTTGATCTGTTCATACACATGCTGCCGTAAGACTGTTTGTCGAGCCATTTTCACCACTCCATGGGCTTATTGACGCTGCTGTATCAATATTATATAATGAAAAAATAATTTTAGCGTATGGAAAATATATTTAAAGTATATTTCCAAGGAAGGAGGAAGAAGCACACATAAATTACTACGCTCGGTATGTCTCACTACCTACCAACCTTAAGAGGAGAAAACCACCATGTCCAGAAGATATTTGGCACTAAGCCTGATCACCATTTTCGTTCTGCTTGCGGCAGCTTGCAGTCCTCAGCCAGCCGCCACTTCCGCCCCGGCGACAGACGAGCCTGCGGAGCCGACCGAAGCCGCAACAGAGGCTGCGACAGAAGCGGCCACGGAAGCACCAGCCGAGCCTGCTGAACCCAAGATCCTGCGACTGGCCCCCCTGGCCAGTGATTTTGGAACAATCGATCCTGCTCTGGCAACCCAGAGTGCGGAAATCCAGATTGCCGAAACGACCACACTGGGCGTTGTCCGACAGAATGAGACGACGGCTGAGATCGAGCTGGCGATGGCCACCGGCTACCAGGTCTCGGACGACGGATTGACCTATACCGTCGATATTATGGAAGGCGTGCCCTGGGTGCATTACAACGCCGAGTCCGGCCAGGTGGAGGTCGTCCAGGATTGCGGCGGCAACGACCGCACCGTCACGGCGCAGGACTTTGTCTATGGCATCGTGCGCACGATCGACCCCGCCACGGCATCCGACTATGCTTATGCCCTGCTCCCCTATATTGCCGGCGCGGCCGAATTCAATGATGGCACCAACACCGATCCCGCCTCCGTGGGTGTGCGGGCTGTGGACGAGAACACGATCGAATACACATTCAATGCTCCGGCCGTCTATAACCTGAACCTGCTGGGCCTGTGGATTGCCCATGCCACTCCCCAATGGGTGATCGAGGGCGATGACTGCAACGAAGCCGCCGGCGACCGCTGGACCGAGCAGGAATTCTTCCAGGGGTATGGACCTTATACCCTCAAGGAATGGATCCACGACTCGAACCTGACCCTGATCAAGAACCCCTTCTGGCCGGGAAGTGAGACCGTCCCACAGGCCAAGATCGATGAGATCGAACACCGCTTCCTGGATACCTCCCCGGCACTGTCCGAATTCGAAGCCGGCAACCTGGATATCGCCGCCATCCCCTCCGAGGAGTGGGACCGCATCCATGCTGACCCGGCCTATGCCGATATGATCCGCCCCGTCTACACACTCGGCACGGAATGGTACGGCTTCAACACCAAGCTGGCTCCCACCGACGACCAGCGTGTCCGCCTGGCCTTGTCGCTCGCCATTGACCGGGACCTGCTTGTCCAGCAGGTGGTCAAAGGCGGAATCCCTGCCCAGTTCTTTACCAATCCCGGCGCGGCCGGCGGGCCCAAGCCCGAGCTGTATCCCGAGGGCGGCGTGAAATATGATCCGGATCGGGCCAGGGAGCTGTTGAATGAATACCTGACCGAGAAAAACATCGCGGCTGAGGATCTTCAACTGACCCTGTTGGCAAACTCGAGCGAAAACAACCAGCGGACTGGTGAAGCTATCGTCGGCATGTGGAACGAAGTGCTCGGGATCGATGTCACTTTCGTCACACAGGAACGCGCTGTCTATCTCGACACCCGCACCGAAGGCAAGGAAAACATCTACCGCAACTCGTGGGTGCAGGACTATCCGGATGCCAACAATTTCCTCTTCGATGTGTTTGGCCTCAACACTGCATTCACCGATGTTGTGGACTGGCCGATCAACGTTGGCCTGACCGAATCGGAGGAATACACCCCCGGGGATAACCCCAACTTCGACCGGTTCACCGAGCTGTTGCAGCAGGCTGCCAATGAACAGGATCCTCAGGCCCGCATGGATCTCTATGCCGAGGCGGAACAGATCCTGCTCGTGGATGAAGCCGTTGTTGCTCCTCTGTACTGGTATTCAGACGATATCCTCGTCCGCCCCGAGATCCAGGACACCGACTCGATCACGGGCTATGACCATTATGAGAAGTGGGATATTCTGCGCTAGTTAAACCAAAGTAAGAAGGAAAGAGGGTAGTTTGGACGCAGCTCCAAATTACCCTCTTTTTTCGTGGAAGAGTATCCGCCTCCCTGCAAATCGTGTAGAATAAAATCATGACCGACATCCAATCCGCCATACACGACATTACGAAACGGAATGATCCCCGTACGTCCGTCTTCGAGATCGAGATCCAGGGTCTCAAGAATCACACCCTCAAGCTGGGTGGACGCCTGTTGGATGAGTCCCAGCTGGAGGACCTGCACCGTTCCCTGCCAGACCTGACGCTGGATACCGTTTCGGTGCGGATCCTCAACCGCGAGGCGCACGAACAGGTCCATGTGGCAACGAACCTCACCGGCCTGTACGAGAAGCCGACCTTTGGCATGCCACTAGCGAGCGAGCTAACCTATGGGACAGACCTCGAAGTCCTTGATTCATCCGGGAATTGGGCGTTCACCCGCCAAACGGATGGCTACCTCGGGTGGGTCCACCGGCCTTATCTGGCAGAAGGGAAGGCACCGCAGGCCACCCATCTTGTACTTGCCCCGGCACTCGAAGTTCGAGCCGAACCAGACCCCGAGAGTGAAGTGGTCACCCGCCTTGTCAGCGGGACAGGCGTCATCGTTGGCGAGACGCGGGATGGATGGTCGTGCATCACAGCCAATCGATCGGGCTGGGTTCATTCTCAGGCTCTGCGGGCGGTTGCAGAAATACCCCAAACACTCCAAGAAAAAAGGGGAATCATCCTAGAGGATGCGCGGCGGATGATCGGCACCCCTTATCTATGGGGTGGGACCAGCGGCAACGGCATCGATTGTTCCGGTTTTGCGCGGCTGCTCCATCGCTGGATCGGCCTGGAGATCCCCCGCGACGCCGACCTGCAGTGTGCCGCCGCCAGACCGGTGGAGCCGCCATTTGAAGTGGGCGACCTGTTCTTCTTTGGTGAAGGAGATGGGGACCGCCATATCACTCACGTGGGAGTCAGCCTGGGCGGCTGGACCATGATCCACTCCTCGCGCGGCAACAACGGTGTGTATGTAGATAACTTACAGGAGCGGAAATCGTTAATGGATATCTATGTCAGTACCGGATCCTTCCTGAGAGAAACGTGAAGTCCTACCGCAAGGAACTCTCGTTCAATATCCCTTCCCGGCGCGCCTTTGTCAATATAACGGCGGAAGTGGAGGCGGCTCTGCGCGAAAGCGGGATACGGGAAGGGCTGGTTCTGGTGAACGCCATGCATATCACCGCCTCCGTCTTTATCAATGACGATGAGAGCGGACTGCACAACGACTATGAGAAGTGGCTGGAGAAACTGGCGCCGCATGAGCCAATCCAGCAGTACCGCCATAACGACACAGGCGAAGACAATGCAGATGCGCACATGAAACGCCAGGTGATGGGACGCGAGGTCGTGGTCGCGGTTACGGATGGCCAGCTCGATTTCGGGACCTGGGAGCAGATTTTTTACGGAGAATTCGACGGCCGCAGAAGGAAGCGGGTTTTGATCAAGATCATCGGAGACTAGAACTATTTTAGAGATGAGGAGGTAACATGTCTGATCCGAGTACAAAAGGTGAGGTGCACGGTTGTATTGTCTGTGGAAAGCTCTATCACCTGTACGTGGTGCACGACGCCGAGGGGAACTATCTGGGCAGCCGGGTGATGAGCGGGGGCGGCAGGGAGGTCAAAGGGGCAGGCCGTCCACTGGTTGCGTGTGAAACCCACAGCCCGGCAGAAGTCGAGATGGCCGTGGAGCGGGTCTATGGCAGGCATCGGGATGAGGAAGACTAGGAGGCAGGAATGTTAAAACGTCGGTTCGGGCGCTCGGGCCATATGAGCACGGTCGCCATTTTTGGTGGGGCGGCATTCTCCGAGATCTCACAGGCGGATGCTGACCGGGTCATGGAACAGGTCATTGAGGCGGGGATCAACCACATCGACATCGCCCCGTCCTACGGGCAGGCGGAGGAGCGGGTCGGTCCGTGGATGAAACGGGAGCGCGGCCGCTTCTTTCTCGGCTGCAAGACCATGGAGCGGACGAAGGAAGGCGCCTGGAATGAGCTGCGCCAGTCCCTTAAGCGCCTGCAAACAGATACATTTGACCTCTACCAGTGTCACGCCATTACCACCATGCAGGAGCTGGATTCCGTAACCATGGCCGGCGGCGCGCTGGAGGCGTTCGAGGAGGCGCGGCGGGAAGGGCTGGTCAAGCACCTGGGCATCACCGGTCACGGGGTCAATGCACCGGAAATCTATCTCGCAGCGCTGCAGAGGTTCGACTTCGACTCAGTCCTGTTCCCCTTGAACTTCGTCCAGATGGGCAACCCCGAGTACCGGAGACACGCCAAGGAGCTGATCTCCGTCTGCCGGGCGAAGGACGTCGGCACGATGATCATCAAAGCTGTCACCAAAGGTCCCTGGGGCGATAAGGAGAAGACGGCCACGACCTGGTATGAGCCATTCGACCAGATGGATGAGATCCAGCGGGCGGTAAATTTCGCCCTCTCCTATGAAATTACAGGGCTGTGCACACCTGGCGATGTGCGCATTCTGCCGATGTTCCTCCAGGCCTGCGAGAACTTTGTTGAGCTGAATCATGAGCAGATGGAGGAACTAATAGAATTGGGCAGGCAATACGAACCCCTGTTCCCTCCTGAGGAAGGTTGATGGCCGATCCACGCCTCGAAAAGCTTGCCAATGTCATGGTTCACTATGCGCTTGAGCTCAAGCCCGGGCAGCAGTTCTGGCTCCGTACCACCCCGCTGGCCGAGGAGCTGAACCTGGCTGTCTACGAAGAGGCCGTTCGAGCAGGCGCCCATGTGTTCATCGACCAGCGTATGCCCGGCTCGGATGAGCTGTTCTTCAAGCACGCCTCCGACGAACAGCTTGACTTTGTTTCCCCGGTCCGAAAATTGATCGCAGAAACGTTCGACGCCTCACTGTATATCGAGGCCAGGCACAACAGCCGCCACCTATCAGGCATCGACGGTACGCGCCTGGCCCGCAGCCGCAAGGCAATAGCTCCGCTCTCGACTCGGCTGATGCAGCGCTCGGCCGAAGGAACCCACCGCTGGTGCCTGACCGTCTATCCCACGCATGCAATGGCGCAGGATGCCGATATGAGCCTGGCCGATTACCGTGAGTTTGTATTCTGTGCCGGTATGCTGGATGAGGAGGACCCCGTTGCTTTCTGGAGAGAAGAAGGAAGAAAACAGCAGTGGCTGGCAGACTGGTTAAAAGGCCATGACAGGGCGGTCATCCGGGGTGCGAACGTGGACATTACACTGTCCATCAAGGACCGACGCTTCGAGATCTCCGACGGGCGCTACAACTTCCCGGACGGGGAGATATTTACCAGCCCGGTCGAGGACTCGGCCAACGGCTGGGTCCGCTTCCAGTACCCCGCCGTGCATCAGGGGCAGGAGGTGAGCGATATCGAGCTGTGGTTCGAAAACGGTCGTGTCGTCAAGGAGAAGGCTGCGAAAAATCAGGAATTTCTGACATCGATGCTCAACATCGACGAGGGTGCCCGCACCCTGGGCGAGTGGGGTATCGGTACCAATTATGGCATTCAGCGCTTCACGAAAAATATGCTCTTCGACGAGAAAATCGGCGGCACGATCCACTTTGCCGTGGGCGGCGGCTTCCCGGAATGCGGAGGAATAAACGAGTCCGGCCTGCACTGGGATATGCTCTGTGATATGGCTGACTCGGAGATCACGCTGGATGGAGAGCTGTTCTATAAAAACGGAAAAACCATTGTTTCCTAGCCTTGCAAAGGTTTTTAGCATGCATATTCAAAACCACCTTCCCCATAACCTTTGCAAGGCTTTGCTGCTGGAATAAATGAGCTACAGCTTTTTTGACGCGATCAAGCAGGGCAATCGCTACGAAGTCGAGCGGCAGCTCATCGTGGACCCGAACCTGACCCACGTCCGCGAAAACGGCCTGAGCCCGATCCTGATCGCGGCCTATCACCACCAGCCGGATATCGCCTCCTTCCTGGCCGACAAGACCATCCTGCTGACCATCTTCGAGGCGGCTGCCACTGGTAAGATCAACCATGTTATCCGCCTGCTGGCCCGCGACCCGCAGCTCGTCAACGCCTATGCCGAGGATGGGTTCCAGTCACTGGGACTGGCCTGCTACTTCGGCCATTACGACACAGCCGAATACCTGGCCAAAGCCGGCGCGCCCATCAACTCTCCATCCCGCAATGAGCTGAAAGCGGCTCCCCTGCACTCCGCCGCTGCGGGGGGACACTTCAAGATCGTCCGGATGCTTCTGGAGCAGGGCGCCCTGCCCAATATCCGGGAGCAGGGAGGGTTTACGCCTCTGCATGCTGCCGCCCAGAACGGGGATGTGGATACGGTCCGCGCCCTGCTGCTTGGCGGCGCCGACCTGACCTTGAAGAGCGATACCGGCAAAACCCCGCTCGATCTCGCCATGGATGCCGGGCATGAGCAGGCCTCTGCTCTGCTCGGCGAGGGTGTCACCAAGCGGTTCCGGCACCTGGGTGAATAAGCAGCATATCCCCGGAAAAGTTTATACATTTATGAGACAGGTGGGAAATCGGACAAATGTTGTTATAATGCCTTCCATGTTTACTCCACCCAGGCTTACGCCTGCGCAGATCGAAACCAAAATCGACCGGATCCTTTTAAAAGTACAGAAACCCGGCCGGTATGTCGGCGGCGAGTTGAACAGCGTGGTCAAGGATTGGGACCGCGTCCAGACCCGCGTCGCCTTTGTCTTCCCGGATATTTACGATATCGGCGTCTCGAACGTAGGCCTGAAGATTCTGTACGACCAGGTCAACCAGCGGGAGGACGCTCTGGCTGAACGCGCCTATGCGCCCTGGCTGGACATGGAAGCGCTGATGCGCGAGCACGGCATTCCCCTCTATACGCTCGAATCGAAACGACCTCTGGCCGAATTCGACCTGATCGGCTTTTCCCTCCCCTACGAGACCCTCTATACCAACGCCCTCAACGTGCTCGACCTGGCCGGCATCCCTGTCCGCTCGGAGGATCGCGATGAAAGCCATCCCCTCATCATCGCCGGCGGGCACTCCACCATGAACCCCGAGCCCATGCACGCCTTTATCGATGCCTTCGTGATCGGCGAAGGGGAAGAGGTCATTCACGATATTATCGATGTAATCATGTCATTGCGAGGAGGGGGATCTTCCCGACGAAGCAATCTCCCTGATGATGATGAGATTGCTTCGGGCTGCCGCCCTCGCAATGACATATTGAAAGCCCTTGCCAAAATCCAGGGCGTCTACGTTCCCCGCTTCTACGAGGCCAATTATCTCGAGGATGGGACAGTCTCGCATATCGAGCCGACCGTCCCGGATGTCCCCAGGATCGTCACCAAGCGCATCGTCCCGATCCTGCCTCCCCCTCCAACAAAATTCATCGTCCCGAACATCGAAATTGTCCACAACCGTGTCTCGGTCGAGATCATGCGCGGCTGCACGCGCGGCTGCCGCTTTTGCCATGCGGGCATGATCACGCGCCCGGTCCGTGAACGGACTGTGGATGAGGTCCTGGAGGCGGCCGATGAAGCGATCAAAAACACCGGATTCGAAGAGCTGGCGCTCCTGTCCCTGTCCTCCTCGGATTACACAAACGTGCTCGAGCTGGTCACAAAAGTCGGCGAGAAGTTTGGCGGCACCCATCTTAAGATCGGGCTGCCCTCCCTGCGAATCGAATCGGTTTCCATTGATCTCATGGAAAAACTCAAGGACAGCCGCTCGGGCGGGTTCACACTTGCTCCCGAAGCCGCCACCGAACGGATGCGGCGTATCATCAACAAGTTCATCCCTGACGAAGATATACTCAACACCACCCGCGAGATCTACCGCCGTGGCTGGACCACGATCAAGCTCTATTTCATGATCGGCCATCCCAGTGAGACGCTCGAGGATGTCCAGGCGATCGCCGACCTGTGCAAGCGCGTCATCGCCGAGGGACGCAAAGTGATCGGTATGCGGGCCAAGCTCAACGCCGGTGTCAGCACCTTCGTGCCCAAATCCCAGACCCCTTTCCAGTGGGTCTCGTGCGATACACCCGAGCAGATCAGGGCCAAGCAGTCGCTCCTGCGCCGCGAGCTGGGGCGTGACCGCAATATCAAGCTCAGCCTGACCAAAGCGGAAGATTCCTTCCTCGAAGCCTGGCTTTCGCGCGGCGACCGCCGCATGGCCGAGGTGGTCTATTCCGCCTGGAAGAACGGCTCGAAGTTCGATGCCTGGGGTGAAGGACAGCGCTACGAGGCCTGGATGCAGGCCTTTGCCGAACATGGGCTGGACCCAATCTTCTACACCCACCGCCAGCGCCGCACAGACGAAGTCTTCCCCTGGGAGCACATCACCGCCGCCGTCCGTAAGAACTTCCTCTTCCAGGACTTCCGCGCCTCGCTCGAAGGCGAGATCCGCGTCGACTGCCGTCTGAACTGTTTCGCCTGCGGCATCCTGCCAACCTTCGCCAACATGCGCCGCGAGAATCCTGGCGATGTCTGGAAGTGCCCGGATGTGAAGACGCCCGCCACGGTCAACCCGCTGGCGCAGTCCAGATTGAAGCTGCCGATCGTGGGGGATTAAACGATGGCACACACGAATAAGGACGTTTTCCTCGCGCGTCTGATGCGCGAGCGTGACAAGTTTGAGCTGCTCGTCAACCGCATTGGTTTCACGCGCCAGCTGACCCTCCCGGGAGTCCTGGGGAAATGGTCCATCAAGGATCTTCTCGCTCATATCCTTTCCTATGAGCAGTACATTGCCGACCGCATGGAAGAGATCCTGCACGACGAGCCCTACGTCCCTTCCCGGACACAAAATGCTCTGGACGCCTTCCTCGACCAGTTTGGATATCCGGATTTCGGCTCTCCCCTTCTGGAGGATGACGGGCCAAATACCTGGATCGTCGAAAAGTACAGGAACGTCTCCCTGGAGGATATCGTCAGCCAGGAAGTACAGGTATTCACATCCATCGTGGCCTCCATCCAACAACTGTCCGAGGAAACGATCAACACGCATAACCTGTATGAGCGCATCGCCAACAAC
>DATAKV010000102.1:0-2587 GCA_036261375.1 Anaerolineales bacterium | reverse complement strand
GCACTCTCTGCCACATCCAGCGTGTATGTGCCATCGAGCTGGTATTCATAAATGGTATCGTACACCAGCGCGAAGATGGTATACGCTTCTGAGAGTACTGCTGTACCGGGATTGATCGTGTCAGGGCTGCCTGCCCAGCCTATCCGAAGGACAGCCGGAAGACCCGGCTCCTCCGGAGCTTCCGTGGCAGCTGGCTGCTCCGGCTCACCCGAATCGGTTGCCGGGACCACCGCCCCGCCGCATGCTGAAAGCAACAGCGCCAGCAGGGTAAACACGATGAGAAACGCATATTTCACTTTCATCTTACTCCTCCTCCAGAGTTAAATGTTTGTGAGGGGATCGGCGGCATTAAACAAAAAACTGCATCCTTGCCATACCGGCCGCGATGCAGTGATCACCACAGGTCACCTCATTGTGTGGGACGCGTACTCACTGAATGGATCAGTCGTGTACATTCCACACGATTGTACTTTAGAATAAGGCTGTAGAAAAGGAAATATAAAAATATAATCTGCCTGTACTTGTTGACAGAAAAGGAAACCCCATGGAGAAGCCTTTCAAACTGATCGAAAAGTATGAGCGCAATGGCTGGCCATCGATTAAGCGGCCCGACCTCAAACCACCGGAGGGCTGGAACATTTCCCTGATCACCTCCCTGGAGAGGATCCGCTCCCATGCCCTCTCCCCCGATGGAGAGACAGTCGCCTGCATCAAGGATGGGGAATCGTTCTCCGACGTGTTCCTGCTCCCATCGAAAGGAGGCTGGCTCAAGCGCATCACGAGCGACCGTCCCCTGGCCGCCTACTGGGATGACGAGATCCCAGCCTGGTCGCCGGATGGCAAATGGATCGCCTTTGGTATACGGGGGCATGTTCACCTTGTGCCTTGCGATGGAGGCCTGCCCAAAAAGATCAGCGACTTTGCGGTGGCTGCGGGCAGTCCAAGGTTCATGCCCGACTCCCAGGGTCTGATCGTTTCCGTCGAGCGGAACGATGCCGACCAGCTGCTGCTGACCGATATCTACGGCCGCTGGCCGCGTGCCCTGACCACCGACACCACCGGGGACCATTGGGACGCACGTCCTTCGCCAGATGGCAAATCCATCGTTTACACCCTGCGACGCTTCGACGACTTGAACCGGTTGGATATCGTTCTGCTGGAAATAGAGACGGGCCGGTCTATTACGCTGTATGGAAAGCCTTCCACGCGGGCAATGTCTGCCAAATGGTCTCCCGATGGGCAGTGGATTGCCTTTGTTGCCCAGGAGACGGAGCGCGAGGAGATCTATCTCATCCGGCCGGACGGCGCAGGTCTCCATCAGCTTACCAACACTGGTCACGATATCTTCCAGTTTGAATGGTCTCCCAACGGCGGCTCGATGGCGGTCATTTTCAATCGCAATGGCGCCTTTGACCTGACCCTCGTCGACGTGGAAACAGGGGTAGTCACCGAGCTGCGCCGCGGGATGGGTATGCATTCCAATCCCAATTGGGGTCCGGATGGTTTATTCCTCACGTTCGAGCACGAAAGTCCGCTGGAACCGCCCGACCTGTACCGGCTGGACATCTCCAGCGGACAGGTTACACAACTTACCTTTTCCAACCCGCCTGCCCTACAGAGAAACAGAAAAGTGCTGCCGGAGGTCGTCAGCTACAAAAGCTTTGACGGCCTTGACATACCTGCCTTTCTCTATTCCCCTGAACATCCGAACGGCGCAGCGATTGTGTATCCCCACGGAGGACCGAAGGATCAGTATGGCTTTATATGGGATGAGCTTGCCCAGTATTTCACAGCCAAAGGTTATTATTACCTGGCTCCCAACTATCGCGGCTCCACGGGCTATGGCAAGCATTACGAGCGCGCCAATTATGACAGCTGGGGTGTTGGCGACACCCAGGACTGCCTGTATGCGGCCAAATACCTGCGCGGTTTCAAGGAGATCCGCCCCGAGAGCATTGGTATCGCCGGGGGCAGCTATGGCGGCTATATGACCATCTGCTCGCTTTCTCGTGATCCCGAATACCTGTTTGCCTGTGGCGTATCGAAATACGGCGACTCGAACCTGGTCAGCTCGTGGGCGTTGTGTGAAAAACGCCTGCGGCTGTACACCGAGGTATTTCTGGGGCACCCGTCGGTGAATTACAGCTTCTATTTGAAGGGTTCACCTATCAGCGATGTCAAAAATGTCCAGAAGCCGGTACTGATCCTGCATGGGCTGCTCGATACGATCGTTCCTCCCGAATCGTCGGAAGAATGGGTCGAGGCGCTGAAGCGCCATGACAAGGTATTCGAGTATAAGACCTACGACGATGAGCCGCACGGATTCCTGCGGCGCGAAAATCTCCAGGATGTCTATGAGCGCATGGAACAATTCCTGGACTGGTACCTGCTCCCGAGGTGATCATGCAGATCGAAATTCGAAACGAAGAAGAAAAACATTTCGATGCAGTTCGGGATATTATCCGCGCAGCCTTTCCGACAGAAGCAGAGAGCAAACTTGTGGATGCGTTGCGAGCCAACGGGAAGTCAGCCATATCACTTGTAGCTGTGAGTGACGAAAAAGTATTGGGACATATCCTGTTCAGCC
>DATAKV010000100.1:0-2324 GCA_036261375.1 Anaerolineales bacterium | reverse complement strand
TGGACCTGCGCCGGGCGGTCGATCTCTTATCTCAACACGAAAAAGTAGACGCCTCCAGGCTTGGCTACGTCGGCTACAGTTACGGCGCGGCGATGGGAGGCCTGCTGGCGGGCATCGAGCCGCGCATCAGGGCCTACGGATTGATGGTGGGCGACGGCGGGCTTGTCAGTCATTTCACGGATGAGAACGGGCCGGTTGGCGGCTTCGAGATCATCGACCCGGAGGCGCGGGAACGCTGGCTGGAAGCAATGGAACCCATCGAGCCGATCCATTTTGTGGGCCGGGCCTTCCCCTCCGTCCTGTATTTCCAGAATGCCCGAAATGACCGCTCGGTGGCCGAAGAAGATGCGCTTGCCTACCAGGCAGCCGGAAGTGAGCCCAAGAAGATCGAATGGTATGACTCCGGACATGGACTTCCCACGCAGGCATACATGGACATGGTCCACTGGCTGGCGGAGCAGATCGGGATCGATGCCGGGAAGTACAGGCTTTCCCGATGATCACAAATCGAATATCGATGAGGAGGAACGAATAGATGGTCATCAAACAGGGATCACGGATTGCGGTCATCGGTGCGGGTATCTCTGGCATCGCCGCTGCCAGTGTGCTTAAGAAAAACGGGTTCACTCCTGTTGTGTTCGAAAAGCATAAAAAGATCGGCGGTGTGTGGGCAACGGCCTATCCCGGGGTCCATTTGCAGAACATCTATACCCAGTACCACCTTTCCGATTTCGACTGGCCATTCAAACCGGACCTGCATCCCTCCGGCGAGCAGATCATGCGCTACCTGGAGGAAGCCGTCCGGCATCTCAGGCTCGATCTCCGCCTCGAGCATGAAGTCTTGAGCATGACCGAGGAAGCGGATGGTTGGCGCCTGTGCTATCAAAATAAGGAAGGGGTCCATGAGGAATTCTTCTCATATGTCCTTCTCGCCGCCGGCCAGTACACCGACGGCAAGAATCTGCCGGATTATTTGGACCAGGAACTGTTCAAAGGCCGGATCATCACCGAACGCGACATCACATCCCTGGATGTCTTCAAGGACAAGCGCGTGGTCGTCGTTGGCTATGGCAAGAGCGCCCTGGACATGGCTACTCTGGCTGCAGAAAGCGCCGCGCAGGTCTGGCATGTCTTCCGCGCCGCCAACTGGCTGATCCCCGAATGGATCCTGGGTGCACACTTCACCCATGCACTCTTCACCCGCTTCGGCAACGTGATGATGACCAGCTGGGCCCAGCCCACAGCTGCCGAGCGCCTCCTGCACACCAGGCTGAGCTTCGTCATCTCGGGCTTCTGGGATATGATCCAATCCATCGTCCTGTATCAACTCAAACGAACAGGCAAAGGAAAAGACGCGGCAGCCCAGGAGCGCTTGAAGACACTCATCCCCGGGCACAAGATCCTGATGGATTTCCGCTCTTCGGGTGCGCTGGGACCCGAGAACTATTACCCGCTTGTCGCGGAAGGAAAGATCCTGCCCTACCGGACAGAGATCGAATGTTTTTCGCCGGACGCCGTGCAGTTGAAAAACGGCAGGGTCATACCATGTGATTTCGTCGTACTTTCCACCGGCTATCTCACTCCCACATTTCCCTTTCTGCCTGACCTGTACCGCGTCCTGCTGGAAGCTGAAAAGGACGGGCCGCAGCTCTACCGTCACATGCTCCAGCCGCGCATCCCGCGCCTGGCGTTTGCCGGCTTCAACCATGGTTACATGCACGTCCCCAGCGTGGAGATCGGGACCCAGTGGCTTTGTGCCTATCTGCGCGGCGAGCTTGTCCTGCCTCCACCTGAAGAAATGGAACGCAGTATCGAATATGTTCGCAACTGGAAACGTGAGAATATCAAGTTCGAAAATGCGCGTTCGTGCGCGGTCAGCACGCGTTTCCAGCAGTACATCGATATTTTACTCAAGGAACTGGGGGTTTCCCCTTACCGCAAACTGCCCAACCCGATTGCCGAGTTGTTCAGCCGCTACGAGGCTTCCGATTACAGGGGAGTGTATGAAGAATACGAACGCGCCAGGGCAAAACGGACTGCGCCGTTGAACGTTCTGCCATTGGATACTTAAATATTTTGTCAATGGATAAATTGAGAAAAACTGTCAGGCCGCAAGCCTGACTTGCTAAACCGTTCTCCACCAGACCCCTGTGCATTCTGGAAGGATCACGCTTCCGTTTGCGCGTACCTGTTCGGCCAGTTCCTCCCCAAAGAAAAAGCCTGCCAGTTCGATGGCTTCGTCCAGCGATTCGAAGCGGTAGTCGGTGCGGATCCACTTGCTGTCGAAGCCGTTGGCCTCCAGCCATTGATACGCGGGTTCCACG
>DATAKV010000089.1:0-5418 GCA_036261375.1 Anaerolineales bacterium | reverse complement strand
TCTGTAAAAATGGATGTCCAAGGCTTCCATGCGTTTGTCGTAGGCGGCGAGGCGTTTCCGATACTCGTCCCAGCTTTGCCCTTTCGGGGACCAGGCCAGCTCGGCGACACCCAAAAGGCGGGGGAAGACCATGTACTCGATATCCTTCATGGTCAGAATGGTCTCTGTCCACAGCGGCGCTTCGAGGCCCAGAATATCCTTTTCTTCCAGCAGTGGCAGGTAGCTGTCCGGTTCCCAGTCGTACGACTCTTTGACATCGATCAACCCGGCCCAATTCAGCCCGAGCGGTGACGAGGCATCATATTTCATGTCGAGATAGATCTTGTTGGATGGAGAGAGGATGAACTTCGCGCCCTGGCGGGCGGCCTCCTCATACCCTTTCCCGTCCCACAGCTGGGCGACAGTACCAGGAAGCAGCTCCGCCTCCCCGATCTCGTTCCATCCGATTGCTGTTTTGCCATGCGAGGTGACAATTTCCTGGATGCGCCTGATGAATACCCTGTACTGTTCCTTCGGTGTAGAGCGGGCCTCGTCGCCGCCGATGTGGATGTAGGGGCCGGGTGTCAGCGCGGCAAGCTCCCCGATCACGTCATTCAAGAATTTATAAGTAACCTCACCATTAATCCACAATGTGCTGAATCCCACCTTTGTATCAATATACAGGGCCGGGGCTTCCTCCGATTCGTTCAACTCGGCATAGGAGGCCAGCGCGGCGTTGGTATGACCGGGGGTGTCGATCTCCGGGACAATGACGATGTACCGGCTGCGCGCATAGTCCACGATTTCTTTGTATTGCGCCTGGGTGTAATAGCCGCTTCTTCCACCGCCCACCTGCGTACTCCCTCCTACGTCCGTAAGCCTTGGCCAGGACTTGATCTCGATCCGCCAGCCCTGATCGTCGGTCAGGTGCAGGTGCAGGCGGTTGATCTTGTAGTGGGCGATCAGATCGATGAAACGCTTGACATCCTCGACCCCGAAGAAATGACGGGCGACATCCAGCATGGCGCCGCGCCAGGCGAACCGGGGTGTGTCACGGATCGAAACGACGGGCAGGCTCACGGTTCCGGTGGGCTGCGGGGGGATCAACTGCAGGAACGTCTGGATGGCATAGAACAATCCGGCCGGGTGACTGGCGCGCATCCGGCTGCCCTGCTCTGAAATAGAAAGCTCATAGCCTTCCTCGCCCAGAGATAGGTCGGGATCGAGCCGGAAAACGATCGCTTCGGAAGATTGTTCGTCATCTGACCGAAGTCTTTGCAAGCCGCTCAGCGCCTGGACCTGATCGTAAAAATAATGGATAAGGGCCTGGATCTCGTCATGGGACGAGTTGGCCTGGATTCGGTTCAAATGCGAAAGAATGAATTCCCCCTCGCCTTCCTGGATGAATGTGGGTTTTGGAATCAGATTGAGCATGTTGTGGTATCCTTTGTCTCGATGATACGCTGATTCAGCATATCTCACAATAAGGGCCCGGCGCCATGGACAACCAGCCAAGCTTCGACCGCAGTCTCCTGATCCCAGTAGGAGTGGGGGTGTTCTCGTTGCTTGGGCTGTGCATCCTCCTGATCACCGGCCGGCTGAATACCACTCGTGCGGTCGTCGAGGAATTGCCGACCGCCACGGCCTTTCAATATACGTTTATAGGCACGGAGCCTGCGGTCCTGACCGTGACGCCGATGGACCAGGAAGATGAGCCCCCGACGGCCGCACCGGAAATCCCAACCGCTGCGCCTCTGCAGCCCACCCTTCCATTTGAGACAAACACCTCCGCACCGATCATCACCCTGCCTCCCCTGGTCGACACGCTAACCCCTTCACGCACACCGACATCCGCTTCCACAGCGCCGTTCGGTCCAGGCACGTATGATGATACAGACAGCCGTTTTACCTATACCGGCGACTGGGACAGGCAGACATCCGTGGCGGGCGCGTATCAGAACACGCTGCATGTTTCGGGGACTTTGCAGAACTCATTCACATTCCGATTCATCGGCAACGAGCTGCGCATTTTCTTCCAGGCGGGGTCCAGCCTGGGGACCATCCGGGTTACCCTGGATAACAACACCTATGACATGAGTGAGGCCGGGTCCAGTACCGAGATTTTTGAATGGGTGCTTACCACCACCAGTACGGGCACACATACCGTAACGATCACTCATCTGAGCGGCGGCTCAGTTAACTTTGATTCGATCATTGTGCCGGTGGTCCCGACCACGCCCACGATTACCCCCACTTCAACTACATCGTCCAGCTAGAACCCTTATTCCTCGAACAGGCTCTCCACGCCGGCGCGCTTGAAATGGGCGCGATAGGCCGCCGTCTCCTCCAGGATGCCGCGCACGGCAATATACAGCTCTTTCTGGAGATAGGCATTTGTCTCGTTATTCCCACGGGATAGAATGTACGTTCCATCCTCCTTGTGGAGGGAAACGTGGCCCCCGGCAGCCAGCCATTCCAGGCCCAGCTGCACGGCGCGCTCGCGATGACCGGAAGCTCCGGCCAGCTCCTGGGCCGTGACCCTCCCGGTGCGCTGGTTGATGACGAACTTTGCCAGCCCGGCCAGCTGCGAGAGGAACGCGTCTGGTTTTTCCTCTGCGGGTGAAACGGCAAACAGGTATACCTTGCGAGGTTTGACAAGCTTGAGAACGGCGCGTACATCCTCGGCGGAAGGGGGGGTGGAATAGATGACAAGCTCCTCGGCCGGCTGCATCTCATAACGCGTTTTTCCCCTGGACTTATCCGCGCCTTCTGCCCATATCTGGAGTGCAGAAGTTTGTTCCTGCAACTTCTCCAGCGGGATGGCCGCCTCCATGCGGTAATCTACAATATCGGCGATCCGCTTCCGCAGATCAGGCGGCGCTTCCTGGACGACGCGGAACTCTTCGAACTGGAGCGAAACCTGTTTCTCTCCCCGGAACGTGGAAGCACGCAGTGAATAGGCGATATCGAAGACACTTCCTTCTTCCGGCTGCTCCTCCCCGGCACCGCCCCACCAGAGGATATCGGCAGTGCTCCCATTGCCATCCTCAACCCTGAGCCGCAAATGTTCTCTGGCCTTGCCGATCGAGGTGATCGATTTCATCTTTACCTGTCGTGTAGCCATTACGAGGGAAGGATTGCCTGCACCGAAGGGAGCCAGGACTTCCAGGGCAGAAGCAAGGTCGAGGTCGATCTCGTCCAACTGGAGCCAGGCATCGATCTGCAGGGTGGGCTCCTGGCGCACGCCTGTGCCGAGCTGTTTTTCGATGGCTTTGCCCAGGCCTTTCTTAAACGCTCCAAGATTCTCTCTTGAGAACGCCAGGCCGGCCGCCATGGGATGACCGCCAAATCCCATAAGCAGGTCCCGTTGTGCAGCGATCGCTTCGGTAATATGCAGTCCCTCCACCGAGCGGGCCGAACCTCGCAAGATGCCATCGTCCGATTCGGTCAGCAACAGGACCGGCTTGTGATAGCGGTCGACCAGCCGGTTGGCCACGATGCCCACCACGCCTCCGGGCCAATTCTGGTGGGCCAGGACAATGGCAGGCTCGGTCAGCCAGTGCGGATTTTCGCGCAGCATGGTCTCGGCCGCTTCGTACACCTGGCTGGTCAACAGGCGGCGCTGTGAATTCAAGCCTTCGATCTGGGTCGCCAGGACACGGGCCCGGGCGGCGTCCTTCGTTGTTAACAGCTCGACGGCGGGGTTGGCGTCGCCCAGGCGCCCCAGGGCGTTCAGGCGCGGAGCGAACGTGAAGCCGATGGTCTCCTCGGTCAGGGTTTCGAGGCTGGTGTTCGAGAGCTCAGCCATGACTTTCAAGCCGGTCCGCTGGGTGCGGCGCAGGGCATGGATGCCGCGCTGGGCAAGAGTGCGTGTCTCACCTTTCAACAGAGCGACATCGGCGATCAGACCGAGAGCCACCAGATCGAGGAGATCCTCTGTAGAGATATGCCGATCAGAACTTTGTGCAAGCAGAGCTTCGGCGAACTTGTATGCAACGCCGACGCCTGCCAGCGTTCCCAGGGTGTGACCCTCCGGCAGCAGTTTGGGATTGACTATCGCTTTTGCATTCGGCAGAGTTTCACCGGGATCGTGATGATCGGTGATGACCACGTCCACGCCGCACGAGTTGGCGTAATCGATGGCAGCATGTGCGGTAATACCGGTATCACAGGTGAGGATCAGGGAAGCACCATTCTCGATAATCGGCTTGAGCGACTCGATGTGAACACCGTGACTCTCCTTGCCGCGGATGGGGATGTAGTACACAACGTTCGCATCCAGCGACTGCAATGTTTGCACCAGCAGGGAGGTGGACGATTGCCCGTCCACGTCGAAATCGCCCCAGACGCAGATCCGCTCCCCGGCATGAATGGCTCGCTGGACCCGCTCCACGGCAGGTTCGATGCCGGGGAAGGGGGCGGATGCGAGCAATTCAGGGTGCAGGAAGGCGCGGGCCTCGCCGGGGGTCGCGATGCCGCGCCGGACGAGAGTCTGCGTGACGAGTGGGTGCAGGCCCAGGTCCGCGAAGGAGTTGGGGACGTTCACAGGAGCGGGATCAAGCCAGCGGGTCATCTGACAGGATTGTACCGCACAGCGTAGAACATGTGTGCAGTACGGAGTCATGGACGAGATCGCGGGGATCATCTCGATTCCCTCCTCCAGACCCTTGACTCTGACACACTGTCAGAGTGTATATTGGGTGTATGTTCAAGATCGGTGAATTCTCCCGTCTGAGCCGCGTCTCGGTCCGGATGCTGAGGCACTATGACCAGCTGGGGTTGTTGACCCCCTCCCAGACGGATCCGTTCACGGGCTACCGTTATTACTCCGCCGATCAGCTGCCGCGTTTGAACCGCATCCTGGCCCTGCGTGATCTGGGTTTTTCGCTCGAGCAGATCAGCGGAATGCTGGATGATGATCTGCCGGTCGACCAGCTGATGGGTATGCTCAAGCTCAAGCGAGCCGAAGTCGAGGAACAGCTACTCCAGGAAAGTGAGAAACTGGACCGGCTCGAAGTGCGCATCCGCCAGTTGAGCGGGCCTTCCAAACAGGCCGCCTATGATGTGATCGTACGTGACAGCGAGCCCCAGCTGGTTGCTGCGTATCGTGAAGTCGCTGCCGACGATGACCACATCGAGCGGATGTTCGACCGCCTGGAAGTGTACGTTGCCGGGTTCGACGGGTCTCGCGCCGATAAGCCGCCTCTTTCCATTTATTGCGATGAGGAATACCGCGAACGGGATATGGATGTCGAGGTAGCCGTTCCCCTGAAGTATGCAATTCCCGAGACCGAGCCCTTCCGCGTCCGCGAGCTGCCGCGCCTTTCCGGTGTAGCAAGCGTGGTTCACGTCGGCGAGTATTCCACGGTCTACCAGGCGTATAACGCTCTGCTGGCCTGGATCGAAGCCCATGACTATCAACTGACCGGACCCATCCGG
>DATAKV010000076.1:0-10416 GCA_036261375.1 Anaerolineales bacterium | reverse complement strand
AGATCAGCGGGAACCGGCTGAACATCTTCAAAGATGCGGTTGAAACATTTAACGTAACCCGTGCAGGACAGGCATCTGCAAGCCTCGCTTATTATGTGATCCTTTCCCTGTTCCCTCTCCTCCTTGTGCTAATTTCGGCCGGCAGCTTTTTCCTGGATAGCGAACAGGTCTACCTCAAGGTTTCCCAGCTCGTACAGCAAAACATTCCTTCCACCTCCTATGATTGGATTGTGGAGAACCTGCGCCAGATTCTGGAGCAGCGCGGAACGATCGGTATCATCGGTCTAATAACGCTCCTGTGGGCTGCTTCCGGAGGGTTTATCAGCCTGGCCTATAACATTAACCTTGCCTGGCTGGAGGCGCCACAGCGAAATTTCTTTCAGAAGCGCTTGCTTGGTTTGCAGATGATCGCCGGGCTCAGTCTGCTTTTCCTGCTCTCCCTGATCCTCGATTCGGTCATCAGTTTTTTGCATCTCTTCGATCTGCCTCGGGCCTCGTTCCTTGATCCGGGTCTGTGGCGGTGGATTTCCAGCCTGTTCTCCTGGCTGGTGATTTTCCTGCTTTGCTTTGTTATGTACTACTGGGTGCCGACGGTGAACGTGTCCCGCAGAGCCGCCTTCTGGGGTGCCCTGGCAGCCTCCCTCGCCTGGGAAGTTGCAACAGCTCTTTTTTCCTGGTATGTACGCAGCGGGTTTGTGCGGTATGAGATGATTTACGGTTCCGTGGGTGCCCTGGTCGCGTTTTTAATCCTGATCTATATTCTCGCCACGGTGACCCTTTTTGGCGCCCACCTGACATCGGCCATCGACCGGAGGCTGAAGCTCGACCGCACGGCAGGGTCTGCACTGGCTTCCGAGGATATGAAGGGATGATCAGCGATGGAATAAAGGGGATGGCAATGAATCTCAGCAGCAGGTAAAATTGGATGAAATATATCTGAATCTGTATCCTGCATCTGTTACCTTTATATTATCCTGATTTTGGGAGCATTCTGATTTTTAGATAGATAATTTCGACAGTTCATTGCGGTCCCTATCTACGAGTGCTGGCAGTTTGTTTCTTACTGATCAACATAGTGGTATGTGTCTGGAGGATGGCATGAACTATTTTCAACTGGGGAAAGTACGTGGGATCGATATTCAGGTCAACTGGAGCTGGCTGTTGATCTCCGCTCTGGTCAGCTGGAGTCTGAGCCTGACATTCGGACAGATCCACCCCGAATGGTCGACTCAAATGCGTTGGGGGATGGCCCTGTTGGCGGCGCTGCTCTTTTTTCTTTCTGTACTCGCACACGAACTGGCCCATTCGCTTGCCGCGCTGGCCCGGGGAGTGCCTGTGTTCAATATTACATTATTCATGTTTGGCGGTGTTTCGAATATGCAGCGTGAGCCTTCCTCCCCGGCAGAGGAGTTGGTAATTACGATCGTCGGCCCGCTGACGAGCCTGTTTCTTGGGGCAGGATGTCTCGTTCTGGGGGCGGGAGGTACGGTAGCGAATGCTGGAAGCCTGACAGCACCGGCGATCCTCTCACAGCTTGAGCCGCTGAGCACCACCCTGGCCTGGCTGGGGTCTGTTAACATCCTGATCGGTTTCTTCAACCTGATTCCTGCCTTCCCGCTGGATGGCGGGCGGATCATCCGGTCCCTGCTGTGGGCCATGACCAAAAATATTCGCAAGTCCACCCGTTGGGCTGCCTGGCTGGGACAGGCCATTGCCTGGGCTTTGATCATTGGCGGGATCGTGATGCTGTTTGGTGCTCAGGTACCTTTATTAGGCGGCGGCCTCTTCAACGGAATCTGGCTGATCTTCATTGGAGCCTTCCTGAATAATGCGGCGATGATGGGATATCGCCAGGCTGTCATGGAGGATCGGTTGGCAGCGACATCCGTACGCAGTGTCATGCAGACCAGCGTCCCGATCATCCCTTCGGATGCCTCGCTTCGAGATCTGCTCCACCGGCATCTGGCCCACCCAGAAGGGCAGGCCATGTTTGTGACAAAAGGCCGGGATGTGGTCGGTATGGTTGCCATGAAGGATGTGAAGAAATCCCTTCCGGATGACTGGCCAACGATCACCGTGGAGGACATCATGACACCGATGTCGGCCCTGCAGTACGTCACGGCCGATGAGGATGTGGCCGAAGCTCTCGATTGTCTCCAGCGCTGTGAGTTGCGGCACGTTCCGGTCATGTTTGACAACCGGATCGTAGGCCTGCTGCATCGGAAGGATGTCAATCGGCTGCTTCAACTCCAATCACAGGTGGGATCGTGAATGTTTTAGCATTTCGGAACTGCCACCAGGCAGGTCCATTATCAACCGAGGTGATCGTTGAATGAAAAACCTGACCCAAGTCAACGGCCAGCGTCCCGGGTTTTGGAGTGGGGCATTGTTCGGCGCCCTGGCCGGTATCAGTTCCCTGCTGACCTACCAATACCTGAGCGGCATCCTCAGGCAGCCCCGTCTGCTCCCATGGACGCTGCTCTCCAGGCCCGAAGAGTTTGAAACACAGGAGGCGTTGGCCTTGTTCATCGCCTCGGAAAACCTGCAGTCCGGGATCCAGATGCGGCGCCTCAAGAATGGACAATATAAGGATATTCTGCACGCCGGATATCGAAACTTCCGGGAGAGCTGGGCCCGGGATTTTGGCTTTGCGGCCTATGGCCTGCTTGCCCTCGAACAATATGAAACGGTCCGCCAGACGCTGGAGGCTTTTTTCTTGTACCAGACCTCGAATGGACAATTGCCGGTGAAGCTGCATTCCCTGGATTTTGTGACCCGTTACTTCCACTCGTTCCTGGGAAGGGAACAATCTACCGAGGGCGTACTGCGGGCAAAATACATCAGCGCCCATGGAGCTCCCTCGCTCGATGGGCAGGCAATGCTCGTAATCAGTGCTCTCAGCTATGCCCGCGAAACGAAAAACCGGGAATTCGCCAAAACGTACTGGGGTTCCCTTGTAGCCGCCATGCGCTGGCTGGAAGAACACAAAGCCAGTGCAGAGGAAGCGCTGCTGCACCAGCAATCCTTCGCCGACTGGGCAGATTCGGTTGCCCGAACAGGGTATGTTCATTACACCAATGTTGTGTACTGGAAGGCGCTTACGGAGATGGCGCTGACCGCTGCCGAGCTCGAGATGCTTGTCCATTCAGACATGTACAAGAGAAAAGCGGACCTCGTTGCCTCAGCCATCCAGCAGCGGTTCTGGCGCGAAGATCTGGGATACTTCGTCACAAGTGACCGGCTTCCCCAGTTAAGCAGTGATGGAAACCTGCTTGCCATGGTCTGGGGACTCGCCCCCCCGGAGCAGTCAAAGCGCATCCTGCAGGCTATGGAGCAGGTCGGCATGGCGTCACCTGTGCCAACACGGGTGACCTCCACACCTTACCCGGCTGAGTTGATCGCCATCGAGAATGTACTGGCCGGCATGGCAGGCTATCACACGGATGCAGCCTGGATCTGGCTGGGTTCATGGCATGTCGTTTCCCTGGTCCGCTGCGGCGAGCTGGCGAAGGCGCAGGAACTGCTTTCCCGGATTTCATCCGTCATTGTTCGTGATAAGCAGATCCATGAGGTATATGGAAGGGATGGAGAACCGATGGCCAGTATTTGGTACAAGCCGGAAGCACCTCTGATTTGGAATGCAGGGATGTTCATATATGCCTGCAAGTTTTTCGAAGATGCGAATGCGCATGCAATGAGCCTTGTTCACACAAACCCAAAAGTGTAACCTTTATGCATATAGCCTATTTCACAAACTTCTACCTGCCGGTCGTGAGCGGCGTTGTCCGTTCGGTACAATCGTTCCGCGATGCGCTGACCACCCTGGGACATAATGTGTTCGTATTCGCCCAGGAAGACGATTATGAGGATACGGAGCCATTTATTTTCCGCTACCCCAGCCTGAGATTGCCTCTTTCCGTGGATATTCCGACGGCGTTACCGGTCTCGGCGTTTGTAGACCAGCTTATCCCAAAGTTAAAGCTGGATGTTATTCACACCCATCACCCATTTCTCCTTGGACAGACCGCCGCGGCGAAGGCCCGCGATCACAATCTGCCCCTGGTATTTACATTCCATACACAATATCAGGAATATACTCATTACATTCCCATCCCTCAGGAACAGGTTCAGGAATTTTTAAGGAACACAGTTATGAACTGGATGAGGGAATTCATGCGCAAATGCCAGCATATCGTCATCCCCTCCGAGAGCATGCGTTCGATCCTTGTCAATGATTATGGCCTTGTGGACCGGTTCACTGTCATTCCCACAGGTATCGATGTTACACCGTATAAGAAGGCAAATGGAGCTGCCCTGCGATCCGAATGGGGCTGGCAGGATGACACGATCATTGTCTCGGCCGGGCGGCTGGCCGAGGAAAAGAACTGGATCACACTCCTGCAGGCTTTTGCCCTGGCACAAAAAAAACAGCCAAACCTTCGTCTGGTGCTGGTCGGAGATGGACCGCAGGCGGAGGAACTTCGCCAGCTTGCCGCTGACCTGGGGGTTTCGGAGCACGTCCTTTTTACGGGGAAGGTCCCTTTCGAACAGATACCTGACTATCTGAAGGCGGCCGACTTGTTCGCGTTCGCATCTGTGACTGAGACGCAGGGGCTGGTCACGCTGGAAGCGATGGCCGCAGGCCTGCCCGTCGTGGCGGTGACCGGGCCCGGGACGCAGGATATCGTCGAGGACGAGATGCAGGGCTTCCTCGTCCAGAACGATCCGCAGGCTCTGTCCCAGGGGATCGTAAAGCTGGTCAAAAATCCGGATCTGATGAGCACATTCAAAACGGCTGCCTTGAAGAAATCTCGTTCCTACGATAACAAGCGGCTTGCCCGCAAAATGCTGAAGGTCTATGAGCAGGCGATTCAAGATAAGAAAGACGGGCAATTTGTAACGATCGAAGATAAGACGGCGCTTGTAGATGCGCAGCAGGTGGCAGCATGAGCAACGAGCATGAATTCCATGGCCCCAATCTGGCCTATATGCTGGGTTTACGCGAACGCTTCCGGAACGATCCCGCCTCGCTGGATGAAGCCACACGCCAGTATTTCGAGCGCCTGGAGAAGGATGAATCAGAGCCTGTTGCTATGCAGGTGTCGGATCTGCGAACAGTGATCGCAGCTGCCAACCTGGCGCAGGCAATCCGCTCGCACGGATACCTGGCAGCGGACCTCAATCCACTGTTCAAACTGACGGGTGATCCTGCACTAACAGCTGAATATCATCATCTGCGGGAGGATGATCTCGCAAAGCTCCCGGCGGAGATCGTCAATCTTCCCAATGCGGAAGGCGCAGCGAACGCCCTGGAGGCCATGGCAGCTCTACGGGAGATCTACAGCGGCACGATTGGGTTCGATTATGCCCACGTACACTCGCCAGAGGAGCGCGACTGGCTGCACCAGACCGCCGAGACCGGACGCTTCCGCGACTCGGCGCAGGATATGAACGAAGTCAAGCTGCTCGAACGGCTGACCCAGGTGGAAGCATTCGAATTGTTCCTGCACCGCCTGTATCCGGGCAAAACACGCTTCTCGATCGAGGGTCTTGACATGATGATCCCCATGCTGGATGAGCTCATCGATTCGGCGTCCCAAGCCCGGATCTGCGTCATCTTCATCGGCATGGCACACCGTGGACGCCTGAACGTGCTGGCCCACATCCTGAACAAGCCCTACAGCCAGATCCTGGCCGAATTCAACGATCCAAAGGGCCGGGCGACTACCTGGGATGAGCTGGGCTGGACCGGCGATGTGAAGTACCACATGGGCGGCTACCGCTCACCGCAGCAGAACAGCGAGATCGACCTGGTCGTACACATGCCTCCCAACCCAAGCCACCTCGAGCAGATCGATCCGGTTATACAGGGCATGGCCCGCGCCGCCAACACAGCTGTGGACCGGCCGGCCGCGCCGCGCTATTTCCATAATGCATCCCTTCCAGTTTTGATCCACGGAGATGCTTCCTTCACCGGGCAGGGAATTGTCGCCGAAACCTTGAACCTTTCCCGCATCCCCGGGTATACCGCCAGCGGGACCATTCATATTATTGCCAACAACCAGCTCGGGTTTACAGCCATCGATCCCGAGTTGCGCAGCAGCCTGCACGCCAGCGATATGGCGGTCGGCTTCGAAATGCCCGTCATCCACGTCAACGCCGACGACCCGTATGCCTGCATCGAAGCCGCGCGGACGGCCTTTGCCTACCGCCACAAATTCCACAAGGATTTTGTTATCAACCTGATCGGCTATCGCCGGCACGGCCACAACGAAGGCGATGAGCCGCGTTTTACCCAGCCGGTCATGTACCAGAAAGTAGATAGTCATCCGACGGTCCGGCAGTTATGGGCCAGCCGGCTGGAGCAGGAAAATGTTATCGAGCCGGGACATGCAGACGGGATCCTGCAGGGATTTATGAAACAGCTGCAGGAGGAGAACGAAAAGCTGGATGCAGAAAAATCGCTTTTCGAGCCGGTCCCTCCTGCGCCTCCGCCTGGTGCTGCCCAAAAAGTAAAAACCGCTATCCCGTTAAAACGCGTCAAGGAGTTGAACCAGTCCCTGCTCCATTTCCCCGAAGGGTTCAAGCTCAACCCGAAGCTGGTGAGGGCCATCGAGAAGCGCCAGTCGTCGATCACCAAATCCGCCGATAAAGTGGACTGGGCCACGGCGGAGGATCTAGCCTTTGCGTCCATCCTGCAGGATGGAATCGCGATCCGCCTGACGGGGCAGGACAGCGCCCGTGGCACGTTCAGCCAGCGCCACGCCGTCTTTTACGACTCGCAGACCAACAAGGCATATATCCCACTGCAGGCTCTTCCCCAGGCACAGGCTTCGTTCGAAGTGTTGAACAGTCCATTGAGTGAGGCCGGCGCGATCGGTTTCGAGATCGGCTACAACGTCCAGTCGCCGGAGAGGCTTGTCATCTGGGAGGCACAGTACGGCGACTTTATCAACAATGCCCAGGGTGTGATCGACGAGTTCCTGGTTTCCGGCCGCGCCAAGTGGGGACTTACGCCTTCGCTGGTTCTACTGCTTCCGCACGGTAACGAAGGCATGGGCCCAGACCATTCCAGCGGGCGGATCGAGCGCTTCCTGGGCCTTGCGGCGGAGACGAACATGCGTGTTGCCTATCCGTCCACTGCCGCACAGTATTTCCATCTTCTGCGGCGGCAGGCGCTGCTGCTGAAAAACGATCCGCTGCCGTTGATCGTATTTACGCCGAAGGGATTGCTGCGCCATGCGCTCACCGCTTCCACTGTGGGAGAGCTGACCGAGGGTTCGTGGCAGCCGCTGATCGAAGATTCCGAGATCAATTCACCCCAGGAGATAAAGTCGCTGATTCTGTGCAGCGGGCGGATCTACATGGACCTGATCAGCAGTCCGTTACGCAAGCAAACGCCAGATCTGGCGATTGCCCGCCTGGAACAGCTCTATCCCTTCCCGAAGGAAGGGCTGGAAGAACTCCTGGATCGTTATCCAAATCTCGAGCGGCTGATCTGGGTCCAGGAGGAGCCGTTGAACATGGGCTCCTGGAATTACCTGCGGCCGCGCTTGCGTCAGCTGGCCAATGATCGATATCCTTTACATTACGTCGGCCGGCCAGAAAGCTCGAGCCCGGCCGAGGGATCGTCCACAGCCTACCGGGGCAACCAGCAGGCGTTGATCGAGCACGCATTCAAATTCGATGAGCAGGCGCGCACGCGCAGTGTGGTAAAGGAGAGAGGTTGATATGGCAATCGAAGTGACTGTTCCTGAGATGGGCGAGTCCGTATTGGAAGCCACGGTCTCCCAGTGGTTCAAGAAAGAGGGCGAGTATGTCAATGTGGGCGATGTACTTGTGGAGCTCGAAACAGACAAGGTCAATGTAGAGGTAGGCGCCAAGGGCGCGGGCGTCCTGCAGCAGATCAAAGTCCAGAAGGGCGGCGATGTGAAGGTGGGTGATGTGCTTGGCACCATCGATGAAAAAGCAACCCAGTCCCAGTCTGCGCCAGCGGCTGAACCGGAGAAAGCGGAAGAAAAGCCGCCGGTACAGGAACAGATGCAGCAGCCCGCAGCGGAGGAACAGCCGAAGCCGGCAGCGCGCGAAGATGGACACAGCACACGCCCGAAGGAGGCACCCCTGGCCACACCCGTCGCTTCGCGGCTCGCGCGCGACAAGGATGTGGATCTTGGTGAGATCCAGGGCACCGGCTCGGAAGGCCGCGTGACCCGCGCCGACGTGGAGAAATATCTGCAGGCGCAGGATAAAGTGGATAGAACGGCCGGGCAGCCCCAGGCCCTGGCAGATGTACAGAACGAAGTATCCGCCACACCTCCCTCGGGAGATCGCCCTGAAGAACGCATCCGCATGTCGCGGAGACGTCGTACGATCGCCACGCGCCTGCTCGAAGCCAAGAATTCGACGGCCATGTTGACCACCTTCAACGAAGTGGACATGACCAGTGTGATGAACCTGCGCAAACGGACACAGGATCAGTTCGTTGCCAAACACGGGATCAAGCTGGGAATCGTTTCATTCTTCGTAAAAGCAGCCATCGGCGCACTGAAGGACTTTCCCTATTTGAATGCCGAAATTCAGGGGGAAGAAATCGTGCTCAAGCACTATTATGATATCGGCATGGCGATCGGCGCCGAGGAGGGACTGGTTGTCCCGGTGATCCGCGATGCCGACAGACTATCCTTTGCCGAGATCGAAAAGTACATCAAGGAGCTGGTGATCAAAACCCAGAGTGGGAAACTGTCCATCGAAGATTTACGCGGCGGGACGTTCACCATCACGAACGGCGGTGTGTTTGGATCGTTAATGAGTACGCCTATTTTGAACCCGCCCCAGGTGGGGATTCTGGGCCTGCATAAGATCGATAACCGCCCGGTCGCCGTGGACGGACAGGTTGTCATCCGCCCGATGATGTATGTTGCCCTTAGCTATGATCACCGCCTCGTGGATGGCCGTGAAGCCGTGCAGTTCCTGGTACGGGTCAAGGAACTGATAGAGGATCCGGCGTTGTTTTTACTGGAGGGCTGAGAAGAGCTAACCGTGGAGACACCGAGTCACAGGAATTTTAATTTCTCGGTGTCTCTGTGGTAAATCCTCAAGCAATGCCGCCCTCGGTAAGCTTGCGGAGATTCCCGAGCACAGCCTCCACTTCGTCCATCCTGACCGGGCGGTCATCATCGCGGTGTGTCAGCGCGCCTGCTTTTGTCTTATCCACGATCAATTCTCGGATCGAAATATCCCTGGCCAACGACTCCTTAACCAGCTGCGCGCCCTGTGCATAGCCGATCAACGGGTTCAATGCCGTCACGATGATTGCATTCCGGTCGAGCCAGCCTTCGGCTTTTTCGCGGTTGGCCACCAATCCCTTGATTGCATTATCGGTGAATGTCCTCACCGACCCGATGATGACCTGCATCGCTTCGAACAGGCTGTGAGCGATAACCGGCATCATCACGTTTAATTCCAGCTGTCCCGCTTGCGCTGCCATAGCGACTGTTGTGTCGCATCCAACGACATAAAACATTGCCATATCCAGCATCTCTGCCATTACAGGGTTGACCTTGCCAGGCATGATACTCGACCCAGGCTGAAGCGCAGGGAAACGGATCTCATCCAACCCCGTGGCAGGACCCGATGCCAGCAAGCGCAGATCGTTCGCAATGCGGATCAGCGTTAACGCCAGGGTGCGCAGCGCGGCCGAGAAGGCAACTGCATCCGCCATGGACTGCATTGATTCGAACAGATTGTCAGATGTCTGCAGATTAAGACCTGCCACAGCCGAAAGTTTTTCCACCATGCGGGCATGATATTCAGGATGGGCGTTCAACCCTGAACCGACGGCCGTTCCCCCAATGCCCAGGCGGCCCAGCCCTCGTGCCGCCTCACGGATGCGTTCCCCATCCCGCTCGACCGCCCTGGCATAGGCGCCGAACTCCTGCCCCAGGCGGACCGGTACCGCATCCTGCAGATGGGTCCGCCCGGATTTGACAATATCGTCGAACTCTTCGGCCTTCCTGTTTAATGCGGTAACCAGATCAGCGAGAACGGCAAGCAGCTCCTCCACGCGCCACAAACATCCCAGCCGGATCGCGGTGGGGATGGTATCGTTGGTGGATTGCGCCATATTGACGTGGTCGTTCGGATGGACAAGATACTCTCCGATTTTCCCGCCCATGATCTGCGTTGCCCGGTTGGCAATGACCTCATTGACGTTCATATGGTGGCTTGTCCCCGCACCCGCCTGGAAGGGATCGACAACGAACTGGTCGTTCCACTTCCCGTCGATGACCTCCTGCGCAGCTGCGATGATCGCGTTTGCGCGCCCTTCGTCCAGCAGGCCCAGGTCGCGATGGACTTCGGCTGCGGCGCGCTTGATCATCGCCATGGACCAGATAAAGGCAGGCCTGGGCTTTAAAC
>DATAKV010000067.1:0-16912 GCA_036261375.1 Anaerolineales bacterium | reverse complement strand
ACCGTGGCCGAGCGCGCCAAGGATAAAGGCATCCAGTCGGTTGTCTTTGACCGCGGTGGTTATCGTTATATTGGGCGCATCAAGGCGCTGGCCGATGGCGCACGTGAAGGCGGCCTGCAGTTCTAGGCCCCGTGGAGTAGGAAATGGCAGAATACGCAAATACTGAACAGCAGAATTTCGAAGGGCAGGACCAGTTCGAAGAGCGCGTTATCGAAATCGCACGCGTCGCCAAGGTTGTTAAAGGCGGCCGCCGCTTTCAATTCCGCGTCACGGTGGTCGTCGGTGACAAGCGCGGCACCATCTCGATGGGTGTTGGCAAGGCTAATGCCGTCCCGGATGCGATGCGTAAGGCCTCGGAGCGCGCCCGCAAGAAAATGCGCGTCGTGAACCTGGCCGGCACGACCATCCCGCACGAAGTGCTGGGAAAGGTGGCTGGCGCCAAGGTCATGCTCAAGCCCGCTTCACCCGGAACCGGCGTTATTGCTGCAGGCGGCGTGCGCGCCGTTCTCGAAGTGGCCGGCGTGCGCGACATTTTGACCAAATCCCAGGGCAGCGCCAACGTCCTGAACGTGGTCCAGGCAACCTTCGATGCCCTTGAGCAATTACGTTCTCCTCAGCAGGAGGCGGCACGCCGCGGCAAGAACGTGAGCGAACTGCTTCCGTTCTGGGAACGGAGGAAGCAGAATGCCTAAGAATGAAAACAGCGACAAGACTGTCCTCGTCACACTCGTCCGCAGTCCGATTGGATACACCAAGGACCAGAAGCAGACGGTGCTGGCGCTTGGTCTTCGCCGCATGCATCAAACGATCGAACACAAGGATACCCCTGCCCTGCGCGGGATGATCCGCAAAGTCGTTCATTTAGTGAAGATCGAAGAAGCAGGATAGAACGATGAAACTACACGATCTCGTGCCCAATCCGGGCTCCAAGAAAAACAAGAAGCGCGTCGGCCGCGGTATTTCAGCCGGGCAGGGTAAAACCGCCGGGCGTGGTACCAAGGGTCAGGGCGCGCGCTCCGGCGAAGGCGGTCACCTGTACCGTCAGGGCGGCAACCTGCCGTTCTACCGTCGTCTGCCGTTCATGCGCGGCCAGGGTTTTACACCCCGCAACCAGGTGGAATTCAACGAAGTCAACCTGGATCAGCTGACCGAGGCCTTCAAGGCTGACGCTGAAGTCAGCCCCGAAACATTGGAAAGCGCACGCTTGCTGCGCGACCCGCGCAACCCGGTTGTCATTCTGGGACGCGGCGAATTGAAGGTGGCGCTTAAAGTGCGTGCCCATCGCGTCAGTGCCGGCGCCAAGGCCAAGATCGAAGAGGCCGGCGGCAGTGTTGAGCTGATAAGCTAGGTTCGAGCCAAGAGGAACTTTCAAAGATGCCTGAAAAGAAACAATCCGCGTGGCGCTTTCTCTGGCGTTCCGAGGATATCCGTAGGAAGCTATTGATCACTCTGGCCATCCTTATGATCTTCCGCATCGCAGCGAACATCCCTGCACCTGGAGTGGACCGTGAAGCTCTTGCGGCCTTCTTCCAGGCCCAGGGTGGTTCGGGAGGCTTTCTGGGCTTCCTGAATTTACTTTCCGGCGGCACCATCGCGAACTTTTCCCTGCTCTCGATGGGTGTGTATCCCTACATTACCGCCCAGATCATCCTCCAGCTGCTGATCCCGATCATCCCATCCCTGCAGCGCCGGATGCAGGAAGACCAGCGTGAAGGCCGCCGCTGGATGGAAAAGTGGACCTATTATCTGTCCGTTCCGATGGCTGTGCTTTCGGCAGTAGGTCAGATCAATATCTTCAATTCCCTGGCATCCCAACCGGTCATCGCCTTTGGCTTTACCGAAGCACTATGGCTTCAGTCTGTTACGACAATCCTGGTCATGACAGCCGGAACCATGTTCGCGATCTGGCTCGGTGAGTTGATCTCCGAATATGGGATCCGCGGCCAGGGTCTGTCGCTCATCATCTTTGCCGGTATCGTCTCGCAGATGCCCACCAATTTTGGCGCTCTGTGGCTGGACGAACAGAACCGCTATGTTTTGCTGGCTGCGATGCTGATCATCATTGTGGTCACCGTGCTGGCGATTGTCTATGTCCAGCAGGGACGCCGCCATGTGCCGATCATGTACCCGCATAAAAGCCAGATCTTCTATGCGATGCAGCGCGGCAAGGCAGCAAGAATGCCTCAGCCCTTCCTGCCTCTCATGGTCAACCTGGCAGGCATGATCCCACTGATTTTCGCCAGTGCGATCCTCCAGTTCCCGGCGATCGTGGCCAGCTATTTTGTCTCATCGGAAACGGCCTGGATACGCGATGTTTCGACGAGCATCCAGACCTTCTTCAATGCGACCGGGACGAATTCCTGGGGCTACTGGCTACTGTACTTCCTGATGGTTGTGGCTTTCACCTACTTCTACACCACGGTGATCTTCGAACAGCAGAACTACGGTGACAACCTCAAGCGCTCGGGCGCCCAGATCCCTGGTGTGCACGCCGGTGCGGCGACGCAAAAGTATTTGAGCCGCATCCAGAGCCGCATCACCCTCCCCGGCGCTCTGCTGCTCGGAACGGTGGCAATCATGCCGTTCCTGCTGCAGATCGTCCTGCCGGCAGCGGCGTCCTCGGCAGGCCTGTTCCTGGTCTCGTCTTCGGGCTTGCTGATCGTCGTGGGCGTTGTCCGCGATACGTTCATGAATATCGAGGCGGAACTCAAACTGCACGGTTATCAGGAAAAGCTGTTGATCAGCTAAGGAGCTCTATGACCACCTACATTGTCTTACTTGGACCTCCTGGAGTTGGAAAAGGAACGCAAGCTAAGATTTTGTCGGAACGGAGCGGACTGGCACACATATCCTCGGGAGACCTCTTCCGGGAGAACCTTAAGAACCAGACTGAGCTCGGACAACTCGCTCAGACCTATATGACCAGGGGCGAACTCGTCCCGGACGATGTGACGATCGCGATGATCCGTGAGCGCCTCTCCCGCCCGGACTGTGGGACCGGTGCTATTTTGGACGGCTTTCCCCGCACCCCGGCCCAGGCCGATGCGCTGGAGAATATGCTCCATGAATTCGGCGGGCATGTGCACTGTGTCCCGTTCATCGCGGCGGATGAAGATGTCCTTGTTGAGCGGCTCAGCAGCCGTTGGACGTGTCGTGCAAACGGTCATATATTCAACGCGAAGTTCAATCCGCCGCAGGAAGCTGGCAAGTGCGATATCGATGGATCCGAACTTTACCAGCGAGACGACGACAAGGCCGAGACCGTCAAGCGCAGAATCGATGTCTACCTGGAGCAGACCTCGCCTTTGATCAATTATTATCGTGAGCATGACAAGCTGGTCGAGATCGATGGAATGCAATCCATCGAGCAGGTGACCAAAGATCTCCTCCATGCTCTGGAAAATTAAGAAGCGATTGTTATGAGTTGGGCCCGCCAAATTCATCTTAAAAGCCCGGCTGAGCTGCAGATCATGCGCGAAGCCGGACGCATCAATGCCAGCGTGCTGGCGGCAGTAAAAGAACGTTTACAACCCGGTGTTTCCACGGCCGACCTCAACGCGGCTGCTGAGGACGTGCTTCGGAAACATGGATGTATATCGCCGTTCAAGGGTTATGGCCACCCGCCATTTCCCACCTCGATCACGGTCAGCATTAACCAGGAGCTTGTTCATGGGATTCCCAGCAGGAATCGGAAGCTCAAGGCAGGTGACATTGTCTCGATCGATTGTGGGACCGTGTACGAAGGCTGGGTCGCTGACTCGGCTTTTACGGGCGGGGTAGGGGAGATCTCTCCCGAGGCCCGGCAATTGCTGGATGTTACCGAAGGCTCCTTGTATGCCGGCATCGAAAAGATGCGGGTAGGCAATCGGACGGGTGATGTCTCGGCGGCGATACAAAATTTTGTGGAAAGCCATGGCTTTCATGTGACACGGGAATACACCGGTCATGGCGTCGGCAAGCAGATGCACGAAGGTCCCCAGGTTCCGAATTACGGCAAGCCGGGCTCGGGACTGCCCCTCAAGGCAGGGATGACCGTTGCAATCGAGCCGATGGTGTTGGTCGGAACTTCCGAAACCCGTGTCCTGCCGGATAAATGGACGGTAGTTTCTGCAGACGGATCATTGACAGCCCACTTCGAGCACTCTGTGGCTGTCACCGAAGGAGACCCCCTCATCCTGACTGTCCCGTGATCGCAGTCTGAGTTCGTGTAATCTAGACGAAAAAAAGACGAACGAGTATAATCAAAAACTTGGCTATGTAACGAATGGAAGCTTGTAAGGAGTTTTGTCATGAAGGTTTCACCGTCAGTACGGAAACGCTGCGCCAAATGCAGAATTGTCAGGCGCAAAGGCAGAGTGTTCATCATCTGCGAAAATCCAAAACATAAACAGCGACAGGGATAGTTGACTATGGCAAGAATTGAAGGTGTCGATCTGCCCCGCAACAAGCGGGTGGAAATTGGCCTGACCTACCTGTACGGCATCGGGCCGACTCGCGCGCAGGAAATCCTGTCCCAGACAAAGGTCAATCCTGACATTAGGATCAAGGACCTGTCTGAGGCGGATGTGCAGGCGATCCGCGAGTTCATCAGTAAAAATTATAAAGTCGAAGGTGATCTTCGCCGCGAAGTGCAAATGAGCATCAAGCGCCTGATCGAGATCGGGTCGTACCGCGGCATGCGTCATCGTCGTAACCTGCCGGTTCGTGGTCAACGGACCCGTACCAATTCACGTACCCGCAAGGGCACCAAGAAGACCGTCGCCGGGCGCGGACGCCGCCGTGGCGCGAAGAAATAAGAGGTTAAGAGAATATGGCTCAAAGTGTACGTTCCACACGCCGGGGTGCCGGCGCAAAGAAAGCCAGGCGCGCCCTGTCCTCCGGGCAGGTGCATATCTTTGCCTCGTTCAATAACACCATCGTCACCGTGACCGACACGGAAGGCAATACGGTTGCATGGGGCAGCGCCGGCTCGGCGGGCTTCAAAGGCTCGCGTAAGAGCACGCCGTTCGCCGCCCGCCTCGCCGCTGAACAGGCCATCAAGGCCGCCCAGCAGCTGGGAATCCAGGAAGTGGACCTGTTCGTCAAGGGTCCAGGACCCGGCCGCGAAAATGCGATCCGTGCCGTCCAGGCCATGGGACTGAGAGTCCGTTCGATTTCTGATATTACGCCGGTTCCGCACAACGGCTGTCGTCCGCCGAAAAAGCGCCGCGTGTAATTTGATTTAGAGGAAAGCAATCTATGTCCAAAACATTGAGTCCGGTTTGTAAACTCTGCCGGCGAGAAGGTGAAAAACTTTACTTAAAAGGTGAGCGTTGCTACACCCCCAAGTGTGCCATTGAACGGCGCAACTTTGCTCCCGGCCAGCATGGTCGCACAGGCAGCCGGAGTGGTGGCAACCGCAGCGGACGCGAATCCGATTATTTGCGCCAGCTGCGCGCCAAGCAGCGCGCCCGCCGCGTCTACGGCGTTTTGGAACGCCAGTTCCGACGCTATTATGAAGTGGCTCTCCAGCGCCGCGGTCTGACAGGTTTAAATCTGCTGCAAATTCTTGAATCCAGGCTGGATAACGTGGTCTACCGCCTGGGGTTTGCCTCCAGTCGCCCGCAGGCCCGCCTGCTGGTGACCCACGGTCACTTCACCGTGAACGGCCGCCGCACCGACGTACCCTCCATGCTTCTGCGTGAAGGCGATGTCATCGCGGTGCGCGACGGTTCCCGCAGCCTCGAATACTTCAAAGTGCTTGGCGATCTCGCGGAAGCCCGCACCACGCCGAGCTGGTTGAATCGCGACGCAAAACAACTGTCCGGTGCTGTTCAGCGGCTCCCCGAGCGCGCTGAAATTGACGGCATCCTCAATGAACAGCTGATCGTCGAATACTACTCACGGTAGTAGTGGGTTTTCTTATGCCGGTTGAAAGAATGACCGGCCATTTTCTACTGTTTTATACAGGGAGAGGTGAACCGTGACGAGTATCACGAATATGGTTATGCCAAAAATCGAGCGCGAGGCTGAGGCTCGAAACTACGGCAAATTTGTTATCAGCCCTCTGGAGCGTGGTTATGGCGTGACGCTCGGCAATGCCCTGCGCCGCGTCCTGCTTTCCTCCCTGGAGGGATCAGCCGTAACATCCATCCGGATTGCGGATGTGTTGCATGAATTTAGTGAGATCCCTGGCGTACGCGAGGATGTGATCCAGGTGACGCTTCAGGTCAAGCAGCTGCGTCTTAAGCTGGATGGTGTTGACACCACTCGCATGCACCTGGAAGTGCGCGGCGAAGGCACCGTGACTGCGGCGGATATCATCACACCTGCCGAAGTGGAAGTGGTCAACCCTGACCTGTACCTCTTCACGGTGGATAACCCGAAGACCAAGCTCGACCTGGAGTTCACCGTCGAGCGCGGCCGCGGCTATTCACCCGCCAACGAGCGCAGCGGGCACATGCCCATCGGCGAGCTGCCGATCGACGCCATCTACAGCCCGGTCAAGCGCGTGAACTGGGAAGTGACCTCTGCCCGCGTGGGCCAGAGCACGAACTACGACAAGCTCATCCTCGAGATCTGGACGGATGGCACAATCTCACCCGAGCGCGCCTTGAGCACTGCGGCGAAGCTGGTCATCGATCACCTGCGCTTCATTGCCGGTGTTAGCGAAGAGACCCTGACCATCCCGATGGAAAAGGAAGTGGGTGGCAGCCGTCTGACCAGTGAGCTGGCAGATACACCGGTGGAAGCCCTCGACCTTTCGGTGCGGGTGTTCAACTCCCTGAAGCGGACCGGCATCACCACCGTCGGTGATGTGCTGGATCTGCTCGAAAAAGGTGAGACAGCGGTCATGTCCATCCGCAATTTTGGTGAGAAAAGCCTCGATGAGCTCCGCCAGAAGATGCGCGAAAAGGGCTACATGAAAGACGAAACGAGTTCTGCGGAGTAATTAGCAATGCGACATCAAGTATCAGGTTACAGACTTGGAAGGTCGTCCGGCGCCCGGCTGGCGCTGCGTCGCAACCTTATCAAGCAATTCTTTACACACGAGCGCATCCAGACCACGAAGGCCAAGGCTGCCGCGATCCGTGGGGAGGCCGAGCGCCTCATCACGATCGCCCGCAACAGCGCCGAAGCCAGCGATGCCGAAAAGGTGCATGCACGCCGCCTGGTGACCTCCAAGCTGGGAGACAACCAGGTGATCAGCCGCCTCTTCGACGAAATCGCCCCGCGCTTTGCCAATCGTCCCGGTGGATACACGCGCATTTTGAAGCTCGGACCCCGAATGGGAGATTCGGCCGAAATGGTGATTTTGGAACTGGTCGAAGAATAGTGTAGCAACGGCATTTGCCGTTCTCTACAATGGCACGTTACCAATTGACTCTTGCCTACAACGGCACGGATTTTTTCGGAAGCCAGCGGCAGGCAGGCCACACAGGGACAGGCAAACGGACGGTCCAGGGTGAGCTCGAAAAAGCCCTGAGCCAGCTGGGATGGACAGGACGCTCGGTCATTTTGGCCGGGCGGACCGACACAGGCGTCCACGCGACAGGACAGGTGGCTTCGGCCGACCTGGACTGGTCGCACTCGGACGACGAGCTCGTGCGGGCATTGAACGCACTGCTCCCCGGCGACATGGCCGTTCACGATGCACGGATGGTCCATGCAAGATTCCATCCCCGTTTCGATGCCACATCCCGCTGCTACCGCTACAGGCTTTTCTGCCAGACGCTGCGCCATCCGATCCGCGAGCAATTTGCGTGGAGGGTGTGGCCCGCTATCGCTCCGGAACGTCTTGGTTCCACAGCAGGTTTTTTTCCCGGTACGCATGATTTTTCCGCCTTCGGTTCCCCGACCACTCCCAGAGGCGGCACCATACGGACCGTGATGAAAGCCCAGTGGACCCAGGTTGATGAGGATGAATGGCAGTTCGAAGTCCAGGCCGACGCGTTTTTATACCGCATGGTACGCAGGCTGGTTTTCGTCCAGGTGGCCGTTGCGCAGGGAAAGGCTTCAGCAGAAGCTGTGGCCCATTCTTTAGCGAAACCGGCGCCGGCGGGGAAGCGAAGCGGGATCCCCGCGGGTCTTGCTCCTGCACACGGGCTGACGCTTGTCCAGGTTAGGTACCCACCGATAGAGTCAATAGGTCATTAAGATAAGAAACGGAGAATTAGAAAGTGTACAAGTCGTACTATCCGAAAGCAAGCGAGATCGATCGCAAGTGGGTGCTCGTAGACGCCGACGGCCAAAACCTCGGGCGGATCGCCACGCGCATTGCGCACGTCCTGCTTGGGAAACACAAGCCGACCTTCACACCCGGTGTGGAGATGGGCGATAACGTTGTGGTGGTCAATGCCGAAAAAGTGACCGTAACCGGCACGAGGACCAGCACCAAGCTGGAAACCAAGATGTACCACCGCCATTCCAATTACCCCGGCGGGCTTCGGTCGATCTCCCTGCGCGACCAGCTGCAGAAACACCCCGACCGTGTCCTGCGTGCCGCGGTCTGGGGCATGCTCCCGCACAACCGCATGGGACGTTCCCTGCTCAAGCGTTTAAAGATCTACGCCGGCCCCAATCACCCGCACGGCACGAACCATCCCGAGCCGTTGGTATAACGTAAGAAGAGGAAAGAAATATGGCACAGTATTATGAAGCAGTGGGACGCCGCAAGGAAAGCACCGCCCGTGTGCGCCTGGCTGACGGTTCCGGCACCTTCACCGTAAATGAGAAGGAAGCCGCATCCTACTTCCCGCGTATTGGCGACCTGGGCGATATTCTGCGGTCGTTCTCGGCTGTCGGCCAGGATGCGAACAAGTATGACATCACCGTCAAGGTAAACGGCGGCGGCGTCACCGGCCAGACCGAGGCGGTTCGTCTGGGTCTTGCCCGTGCACTCGTCCTGCTCAACGGTGAGTGGACCTCTGCACTTCGCAAGCAGGGCCTGCTGACCCGCGACGCCCGCGTCAAGGAACGCAAGAAGCCTGGCCTCAAGAAAGCCCGCAAGGCGCCTACCTACACCAAGCGTTAATCCTTTTCAGGTGTCAGGTGTCACGTGCGGGGTACCTCCTGAAATACCACGTGACTACAGTAAAATCATAGACGTAATGCGTAACGCTGGTTTCGCATTACGTTTTATATTTAATAGATGAACAGGAACATCTCATGAATTTATCTCTCGTCTCCAAAGCCTTTGATGTTTTGCGCATCGTTCCACCGCCAAAGCTGGTCTTGCTGGAGGCCGGGACCCTGGCGGACGCCCATGTCCCACCTTATCCACCTGACATGGCGGTCCTGATTACGAATGTGGATTCCCGTGAATCGGCCGCTCATATAAGAAGAGTGCTGCTGGCATCCTATCCGGCTTCTCATGAAGTCAGCTGGGTGAACAACGAGGCCTCGGAGGATATCCAGATTGACGCCCTCGACCAGAAGGAATTTTCCACAGGCACCTTTCTGTATGTTCCCTCACTGGGGGATGGTACATCGTTCGAATCGTTTGCCGAGATCGTGGCTCATCTGCGCGCGCCAGACGGCTGTCCCTGGGACAAGGAACAGACCCACGAGTCGCTGCGCAAGCATCTGCTGGAGGAGTCGTATGAGGCCATTACCGCCATCGATTCGGGTGACTTCGCCGATATGCGAGAGGAGTTTGGTGACCTGCTGCTGCAAATCGTTCTTCAATCGCAGATCGCCAATGAAGAAAAGCAATTCAACGTGAATGAAGTGATCCAGGGTATTCACTCAAAGATCGTGCGGCGGCACCCGCATGTGTTTGGGGATCTGGAACTCGAGGGCGTGCAGGGTGTGCTGTTGAACTGGGAAAAACTCAAGGAGAACGAACGCAAGGAAAAGAAGCAGGAGAAGGGCCTGCTGGACGGCGTACCCGCGTCCCTGCCTGCACTGAGCCAGGCACAGGAGTATCAGGACCGTGCCGCACGGGTCGGATTCGACTGGCCGGAGATCGAAGGCGTGCTGGACAAGGTCAAGGAGGAGATCGATGAGATCAAGCACGCTGAAACCGATTTCGAGCTCGCCTCTGAGATCGGCGACCTGTTCTTTGCCCTGGTCAATGTCTCACGCTGGAAAAATGTGGATTCCGAATCTGCTTTGCGGGGAACGAACTTGAAATTCAAAAAGCGCTTTGCCTATGTGGAACAGGGAGCCAGAAAACAGGGACGCGAGCTGTCCTCGCTGACCCTGGATGAGATGGAGGCCCTGTGGCAGGAAGCGAAGATACAGGGAATATAAATCGTTTTATCCTGTGTCCAGGTCGATGGACATCAGGTATTCATCGTAGTATTGACCCTCATAGAGGACGGCTCGCGGCTCGGTGCCGTAGGTTTTGAACCCGCAGCGCTCATAACAGCGGATGGCCGGTGTATTGACCGCGGCTACGCCCAGCTTTGCAAGTACGATGTCATGCTCCTTTGCCCAGTCCAGGCAGGAGCGGATGATCTCTTCACCGATATGCAGGCCTCTCCATTGCGGAGTAACGTAAACGCCCCATACCCAGGCAGCATGGCGTGTCTTGGGAGAATTGGAGCGCATGATACCGGTCATGCCGATGAGCCTGCCATCCTGTTCGGCGAGAAATATGGTCGATTCGTCCGTGCGGGGGGAGAGTAGATCCTCCCAGTACTTCATGGGATGGTTAACGTTCTTCTGGTGGTCGGCAGTAAAAGCGATCGGGCTGTCCTGCAGGGCGCCCAGCCGCAGCTCGCGAAATTTAACAGCGTCCGCGGCGTTTGCTTCGCGGATGAGGATTTGTCCGCGGGGAGTGTCGATCGAGCGGTTCATTGGTTGCAGTCGAACCGGGATAGCGCCTCTTCGAACAGACCGGGCGCGGTCGTATCGTCGGGGGTATAGGCCTTCCAGGCGAAGACGCGGTCACCGCAGGTCCAGGCTGCCGCTCCGCCGAACGGGAGGTTGGGTGAGGCGGTGGAGGTCATGGGAGTGTAGATCACATTCATATCGCGGACCAGCTTAACCTCCAGGGTGCCGACGCGGGTGTCCGTTTCCGGGTCCATGATCAAATTGAGGAGAAACTGTGGATCGGCTGCCCCCGGCGAAATCTGCCACATGACCTGGAGAAACAAGTTGGCATTGAACGAGGCCAGAATCCCCTGGCTGTAGGTACTGGGTGTGCCAATGTTCTGCTGGGCATTGACATCATAGAACGCCATGTCCTGGGGATGACCGATGCAGAATTGATACTCGCAGAACAAGCCCCGTAAATCGAAGGGTGTGGATGTTGGCAGGACTGTAGGAAAAGGTGCGGGGGTGTTCGTGACGATGGAAGCAAGTGTCGTGGCAATGGCATCATCGATCTGAATTCCGGGAGTGGGACCAGGCCGTATTCCGGGGAGTGAACAGGATGTTAAGATGAACACCAATAAAAGTATTCTTAAGTATCGTCTCATTCGTCGATTATACAGTTTTTCGGAACAAATCAATAATCGGGACGTTATAAGGGAAAAGGAGTAAAGATGAAGAGAGTTTTGTTAAGTATTTCGATTTTGATCATGCTGCTGGCTGCCTGTGCGCCGCAGGCCCAGCCGACGGATCTCCCCGCGGATATCGAGGAGCAGGCTACCGAAATCGCGGAAAATCTAACCCCGGCCCAGCTGGCTGCGGTCGACGCCGTGGCGCAGAACCTGGGTCTGGCGGCTGAGCAGATCCGGCTGGTATCCGCAGAAGCTGTGGAATGGCCGGACAGCTGCCTCGGTATCACCACGGAAGGGATTGCCTGCGCGCAGGTGATTACCTCCGGTTACCGGATCATTCTGGATGCAGCCGGCAGGCAGGTGGTATATCACACGAATGAAGATGGTACAGTAATCCTGCCGGCCACCGAAGCCCTGACCTGGAGCCGCTCCGGTGGCATCGCAGGTTTCTGTGACAACCTGACGATCTATTTATCCGGTGAAGTGCGAGGCACCAATTGCAAGAGCTCCCAGCCGGTTGTGAAGCGCCTGAGCGAGCTGCTGAGTGCGGATGAGATCGCCACTCTGAATGAATGGATCTCACGCTACGGCCTGGTCGAGATCGACGCCTCGGACCCGGAAGGGGTTTCCGACCGAATGACCATCAACTTGAGGCTGACCGGCACCGGCACGGAGCTGCTAACCGACCCTGCAACACAGCAGGTGCTGGTACAATTTGTCCAAAGTCTGAACGATAGGCTGATGGTTCCATAACGAAAAGAGCCCCGCAAAAATGCGAGGCTCTTTTTAGTTCGAGAGGCTAGTGGCCGCTGCCGGATGTGACAGTGCCGTCGATGATGTCGGGATTCTCCGGGCCTTCGGCGATCAGGAAGCCTGCCAGTCCTCGTTGCAGGCGAGCCAGTGCATGGTCCACGAGGATGTAATTGCCGGGCACTTCGAGAGTGAACTCAACCATTGTCGCGCCGCCGGGGGGAACAAGTGTCGTCTGGACGTTGGTCAGCGCGGGGGATGTCAGGGAGGCCTGGTCGTAGACCCGGTCAAAGATCTCACCGATGACATGGAAGGAAGAGGTGAAGTTCGGGCCGCCGACACCGAAGAAGATGCGGACGGTTTCACCCACATTGGCTTTGAGCGGCTTCTGCTCGGTCAAACCACCTACGGCGCCGTTGAAGACCAGGTATTCGGGGTTTTCGTCCAGCAGGGCATCCAGGTTTTCAGTCAGCAGACCGGTCGAGCCGTAGGCTTCGTTGGTATAGATCTCGCCCTGCATCACATAAAACTCACGGTCTACAGGTGGAAGTCCCTCTTCCGGTTCGACCAGGATCAGGCCGTACATGCCATTGGCAATATGCTGGGCTACCATGGGCGTTGCGCAGTGGTAGACATACAGCCCGGGATTGAGGGCCTTCGCCGTGAACATTGTTTCTTCACCTGGCGCAGTCTGGGTCATCGTCGCGCCGCCGCCGGGGCCGGTCACGGCATGGAAATCGACCGAGTGGGCCATCGTGCTGTTGGTCAGGTTCTTCATGTGGACTTCGATGGTATCGCCGACGCGCACCCGGTAGAACGGTCCGGGCACCTGGCCGTTGAAGGTCCAATATTTGAACGTTGTGCCATCGGCAAGCTGGCCTTCAAGCTCCACGGCTTCCAGGTCGATGCGGACAGTTTCTGGATCGCGTACTGGCAACTTAGCCGGGATATCTGTCGGGTCGCGGACAATATCTGCACCTTTTGTTGCCGGATTATTCACAACAACAGGTTCACTCGAAACGACATTGTTAACCGAAGCAGCAGGGGAACTTTCTTCATTGAGGGCTGCACTGCCGGCGACTTCGAATTTGCCCACCATGCCTGCTTCCTTATGACCGGCCAGCAGACAGCTATAGGCAAATGAGCCGGGCTTATCGGCGACGAATTCGAATGTGTCGCTCGAACCTTTGCCGGCGATATGCTCCGACTGGGCGTTGAAATCAGGGAACGCCACATCGTGTTCGACACCGTCGCCGGCGGTCAGGGTGACCCGTACCAGATCTCCGACATGGGCGCTCAACGTCGGGTTCTGAACGCCGTCGATTCCGCCGCCTACGCCGATGAATGCCATCTGGCCGTTGATCATGGCTGTTTCCAGTCCATATTCCACGACCTTACCGTCGGTGGGGAGAGATGTCTCGCCGCCCGCTTGACTGGCGCAGGCGGTAATCAATAAGGTCAAAGCCGCGATAAGGCTAAAAACTTTGAAAGAGATTTTCATTCGATGCTCCTTTGGGTTGGGTTGGTTTCCTCACACACCGCTCCAGATCGCCTACCAGGTCCTGGGCTGAAATCTCATAAGTGTCTGCCACGTCCTGGATGGAACAGAACCGCTGCAGGAGACAGCCGATGCAGTCGGTGTTCCACTTTCGGAAAACCGAATAGGTCTGCGGCCATTTCTTCAGCACGTCTTCCACGGTCATCTGGGCGTGAGGGAAATTTGTGTCCATGTGCTATAGAATACAACGTTTGGCGGATTTCCTCTTTGCGCTGGCGCAAATAAGGGGGAATCAAAAAAGCACGCGAGCCTGCGTGCTTTTATCAACTGGATCCGGAAATCCGGCTAGTTCAGCTCTTCGGCGATTCTAACCACCCCGTGAGGATTGCGGATCAGGACCCGCTCGCGGCCCGTCTCCACCAATCCCTGCCTCTCCCACTCAGACAGCACGCGGCTGACGGTATAGAGCGTCGTCCCGGACATTTCGGCCAAATCCTGCCGAGTGAATGTCAATTCGATGCCGCCATCCACTTTGGTGCCCATCTGCGCAACCAGCCTCAGGAGGGCGCGGGCAATTCGGCGCTCCACTTTTTCGGTAGCCAATTCCCGATAGCGCTCCTGCATTTCCTGGATATAGCCTGTCATCAGGCGCATCAGGTCGAAGGACAGGTAGGGCCGCGTCTGCATCAGTTCTTTAAGATAATCACTTTTTATAGCCAGGGCTGTGCTCTGTTCCATGGCTTGTGCTGTGGCGGGGTAGGTGGCATTCTCCCGGACTGCACCAAGCGCCCCAAACAACTGCCACTCGCTGATCGTTCGCAGGTTGACCTGCTGGCCGGCCGGATTCGTTTGCATCAGCTTTGCGCGCCCGGAGACCAGTACATACAGATAGACAGCAGGATCACCTTGAAAGAAGAAAAATTCTCCTTCCTCAATGGAGCGTTCGATGGCGTGCTGGGCGATCAATTTTAGGTCTTCTTCCGTGGCGCTTTGAAATACACTGACCTGGCGGAGCATGCTGGGATCGATCTTCATAGCTGCATTGTACCCGCATCAGTGTAATTTCACCAAATATGACATAAATCAGGCGATTTAGTGACATCCGCTTGTTGACAGGCTGGGCGGCGGGCGATTATCATAGGATGTATACCCATCCCCCCCGGGGGGGGTAAGAATCCCCGGACATGATTTATCAGTACCTAAGAGGTAGCCATGGAAAACGATAGCACAATCCGACGTTTGAAGACCATCGAGGGACATCTGCGCGGCGTCATCCGCATGGTGGAGGAGGATGCCTACTGTATCGATGTCATCCGCCAGATCCAGGCCGTGGAATCGGCGCTGAATAAGGTCAGCTCCCGAATCCTGGAAGAGCACCTGAATTCCTGCGTGATAACGGCCATCCAGGGCAACGACAAAAAAGAACGAGAGCGCGTACTCAAGGAAATCACTGAAGTCTTCGAGATGTCGACAAAAGTGTAAACCACGTTACAAGAATAACTCATACCCTTACATCTACCTATACTTAAGGAGAAATAACAAATGACCACCGTTACATATACCGTCCCCGCCATCCACTGCGGACACTGCACCCGGACCATCGAGATGGAAGTCGGCGAACTGCAGGGTGTGCACACTGTAAAGGCCGATGAAGCTGCCAAGAAGGTTGTCATCAACTTCGAAGCGCCTGCAACTGAAGAAAAGATCAAGTCCCTCCTGGCAGAGATCAACTATCCTGCCGAGGGTTTGATCACTCTCTAGATCCAATTCTGCTGAGAAGCGAAGCGAGCCTACCTGACTCGCTTCGCTCAGAGAAGTCCCCTAAAATGTCTGATACCAAACAATTAACCCTTCCCATCACAGGTATGACCTGCGCCAACTGTGTTGCCACCGTGGAGCGCAATCTCAAGAAACTGGACGGCGTGCAAGGCGCAGTCGTGAACCTGTCCTCTGAGCGCGCGACTGTCGATTTTGAGCCGTCCAAGCTGCAGCTCGGCGATGTCATCGCGCGTGTCAACCGCGCCGGCTACGGTGTTGCCACCGGTGAGGCAGACCTGGTCATCAAGCGCTTGTCCGACGATAACGATGCGCGCCGCCTCGAAAAAGCACTTTCCAGCCTGGAAGGTGTGCTCGAGGCGCAGGTAAATTACGCAAGCGAAAAAGCGCGCGTGCGATATATCCCCACGATCATTACGCAGGCGGAGCTCCGCCGGGAAGTTTCGAGTGCCGGCTTTGAAGCGGTCGAACTGGGTGGCGAGGCAGAGGATGCCGAGGCCCGAGCTCGTGAAAATGAAATCAATGAACAACGCCGCTTGCTCCTGATTGGCCTTGTATTCACGGTGCCGCTGTTCCTGCTCTCCATGGGCAAGGATTTTGGCCTGCTTCCGGCGTTCTTTTATACCAGCAATAGCATGGAAGGGATGCGCGATGCCCAGCCGTGGTTCAACTGGCTGATGTTGGCACTGGCGCTCCCGGTCCAATTCTATGTGGGCTGGCAGTATTACGTGGGAGCATTCAAGGCGCTCCGCAACAAATCGGCCAACATGGATGTGCTTATTGTCATGGGTACATCGGCCGCGTTCCTCTACTCCCTGCCGATCACATTCGGATTGCTGATGGGCCATGTCTATTATGAGACGGCCGCGGTCATCATCACGCTGATCAGGCTTGGAAAGTTCCTCGAAGCGCGAGCCAAGGGCCGGACGTCCGAAGCGATCAAGAAGCTCATGGGACTGCGCGCCAAGACCGCGCGCGTCGTTCGGGATGGGACCGAAGTGGAAGTGCCCGTGGACGATGTCCGCGTGGGTGACATCGTGCTTGTCAGGCCGGGCGAGAAGATCCCGGTGGACGGCGCGGTTGTGGAAGGCCGGAGCACGATCGATGAATCGATGCTGACCGGCGAATCCCTGCCCGTGGAAAAGAAGCCCGGCGATACCGTGATCGGCGCGACCCTCAACAAGCAGGGTATGCTGAAGTTCGAGGCCACGAAAGTTGGAAAAGAAACCGCCCTGGCACAGATCATTAAGCTTGTGGAAGATGCACAGGGCAGCAAGGCACCCATCCAGAAGCTGGCCGACCAGGTCTCGGCGATCTTTGTGCCGATCGTGATCGTCATTGCCTTGCTGACTTTTGCGGGCTGGTATTTCTTCGGTCCGCCGCTGCCGATCAACTCGGATATCGACAATTTCACACGGGCACTGATCAACATGGTCGCCGTGCTGGTGATCGCCTGCCC